>NZ_JAWOAR010000288.1:0-24879 GCF_046498435.1 Longimonas sp.
CGTACCCTTCACGCGTCAGGGTGGATGTAGGCACAGCGATTTATCATAGTAGCGTCGTTATAACGTATTGCTTTGACAAACTTTAGGTCGTTTGAAAGCACAGAATCTCTCCCCCTAAATCCCCCTCCTCTGAGGGGGACTTCATGAGAGCGTCCTACGGTTCCTTCCTCCTCGGGGAGGAAGGGTAGGATGGAGGGGAAAGCATCCATCGAAGCCTTGTCATTCAGGTGTGACATAGTAGTAGCTACTCCTTATAATCAGGCGTAGCGTTACGCAGCTTCTTGCTGTTCACACGCTCCCTGAATTCACACCGCCACCGCTTCGGGCTCATCCTGGTACTCCGCCGGGTCGTAGGCCAGGCGGTCGGCGAGCCACTGTTCGACCTCGGCCACGGCCATGTTTTTGCGGGCGGCGTAGTCTTCGATCTGGTCGCGCTGGAACGTGCCTGCGTTGTAGTAGCTCGTTTCGGGATGCGCAAGGTAGATCCCGCATACCGAGGCCCCCGGATGCATGGCCAGGTTCTCGGTGAGGGAAATGTCGGTGTGCTTCTCCACGCCCATCAGATCCCAGATGAGCGGCTTCTCGGTGTGGTCGGGACACGCCGGGTAGCCGGGGGCCGGACGAATCCCGCGGTACTGCTCGCGCACAAGGTCTTTGTTGGACAGGTCTTCGTCGGGCGCATAGCCCCAGTAGTCTGTGCGCACCTGCTCGTGCAGGTACTCCGCAAATGCCTCCGCCAGCCGGTCAGCCAATGCCTGCGCCATGATGACGTTATAGTCATCCTGTGCATCTTTAAAGTCTTCGATGATGCGCTCCAGGCCGAGCCCGGAAGTCACCGCGAATGCCCCAATGTAGTCGTTGATGCCGCTGTCCTTCGGAGCTACGTAGTCGGAGAGCGCACGGTTGGGCAGGTCGCCGCGCTTTTCGGTTTGCTGGCGCAGCGCGTGCAGCACAGTGGCCACTTCGGTGCGGGTGTCATCGGTGTAGACTTCGATGTCGTCGCCCACGCGGTTAGCTGGATACAGCCCGATGATGCCGTTGCACGTCAGGCTCCGGCGCTGCGATAGGCGGTCGAGCATCGCATTCGCATCCTCATAAAGCTGGCGGGCCTCCGCGCCCTTCTCTTCGTCCTCGAAGATGCGCGGATACTTGCCGCTGAGGTCCCATGCAATGAAGAACGGCGTCCAGTCGATGTACTCGCGGAGCGTATCCACAGGCACTTTCGGGAAGACCGTGGTGCCGAGCTTGTTCGGTTTCGTGATGGGCACCTCGCTCCAGTCGGAGGTGAAGCGGTTGGCGCGGGCCTCCTCGATAGAGAGGAACGTCTTGCGGCGTCCGCCGGAGCGGTGGCGCTCGCGGAGTTTGTCGTAGCGCTCCTCAACTTCGCGCAGGAACGTGTCGCGCAGGTCTTCGGCCACGAGGTTGCCCGTCACGTTCACGCTGCGCGAGGCATCCAGCACGTGCACAACCGGCCCGCTGTAATGCTCGGCAATCTTGACCGCGGTATGGATTTCGGAGGTGGTGGCTCCGCCAATCAGGAGCGGAATGTCGAATCCCTCCCGTTCCATCTCTTCGGCCACATGCACCATCTCATCGAGCGAGGGCGTGATGAGTCCGCTCAGCCCAATAATGTCCACATCGTGCTCGCGGGCTTGCTGCAGGATCTCCTGGGCCGGCACCATCACGCCCAGATCCACCACGTCGTAGCCGTTGCACTGTAGCACCACGCCCACAATATTTTTGCCGATGTCGTGCACATCGCCCTTTACGGTGGCCAGGAGCACCTTCGGGTTGTCGGTGTCTTCGCGCGGGGCTTCCCCGGCGGCTTCACGACGAGCGTCTTCCGCCGCCTGTTCTTCCTCGATATATGGACGCAGGTGCGCCACGGCCTTCTTCATGACGCGCGCGCTCTTTACCACCTGCGGCAAGAACATCTTGCCATCGCCAAACAGATCGCCGACCACGTCCATGCCGTCCATGAGCGGGCCCTCAATCACATCGAGCGATTCGTTGTACTTCTGGCGTGCTTCCTCTGCATCCGCTACGATATGATCAAGAATGCCCTTCACAAGGGCGTGCTCAATGCGCTGCTCGACCGGCTCCTCACGCCACTCAGCGGTTTTTTCCTCTTGTTCGGTGTCGTCTTCTTGCGCAGCAATCTCTTCCGCCAGATCCACCAGGCGCTCGGTGGCATCGTCGCGGCGGTTGAAGAGCACGTCTTCGATGTGCTCGCGCAGGGTATCGTCGATCTGGTCGTACACCTCGATCTGCCCCGCGTTGACGATCGCCATGTCCATCCCGCGCTTGATGGCGTGGTACAGAAAGATGGTGTGCATGGCCTCGCGGACGCGGTTGTTGCCGCGAAACGAGAAGCTGATGTTGGAGAGTCCGCCACTGACCTTTGCGTGGGGCAGATTCTCTTTGATCCACTCCGTCGCCTCCAGAAAGTCGATACCATAGGTAGCGTGCTCCTCGATGCCCGTGGCAATCGCGAAGATGTTGGGATCGAAAATGATGTCTTGCGGGGGGAAGCCCACCTCATCGACCAGCAGCCGGTAGGCGCGCTCGCAGATCTCGATCTTGCGCTCGTAGGTGTCGGCCTGGCCGTCTTCGTCGAAGGCCATCACAATAACCGCAGCGCCGTAGCGGCGGCAGAGGTGCGCGTGCTCCAGGAACTCGGCCTCGCCCTCCTTCATCGAGATGGAGTTCACGACCGGCTTGCCCTGCACGCAGCGCAGCCCGGTTTCGAGGACCTCCCACTTCGAGGAGTCAATCACGATGGGCACGCGCGAGATGTCGGGTTCGGCGGCCACCAGTTGCAGGAAGCGTTTCATGGCGGCCGGGCCGTCGATCATGCCCTCGTCCATGTTCACGTCGACCATCTGCGCGCCGTTTTCGACCTGCTGGCGCGCCACGTTGAGCGCGGTTTCGTAGTCGTCGTCTTTGATGAGACGCTTGAAGCGACGCGAGCCCATCACGTTGGTGCGCTCGCCGATGTTCACAAAGTTGAGATCGTCGCGAAAGACCAGCGGTTCGAGTCCGCTCAGACGCAGCGTAGTCGAGGGCTCGGGCCGCGTGCGCGGTTCGTGCTGGGCGGCCACCTCCACAAACTGCGCGATGTGGTCGGGCGTAGTGCCGCAGCATCCGCCCACGATGTTCAGCCAGCCCTCGCTCAGGTAGCTATCGAGCTGCTCGGCCATGAAGTCGGGCGTTTCGTCGTATCCGCCAAACTCGTTGGGCAGGCCCGCATTCGGATAGAGGCTCGTGAACGTTTCAGCCGCATTGGCCAGCTCCTCGATAAACGGACGCATCTGCTTGGAGCCGAGGGCACAGTTCAGTCCCACGCTCAAAAGCTGCGGCTGGTGCATGACCGACGTGTAGAAGGCTTCGGGCGTTTGGCCCGAGAGCGTGCGCCCGCTCATATCGGTAATCGTGCCCGAAATCATGACCGGCCACTGCGCATCCCGCTCGTCAAACAGACGCTGGATGGCGTAGAGCGCCGCTTTGCAGTTCAGTGTGTCGAAGACCGTTTCCACGAGCAAGATGTCCGCGCCGCCGTCCACGAGTCCGCAGGCCTGCTCGTAATACGCTGTCTGCAGTTCTTCAAAGGTCGCTGCGCGGTAGCCGGGGTCGTTGACATCGGGAGAGACAGAGAGCGTCTTGTTCGTTGGCCCCATCGCTCCTGCAACGAAGCGTGGCTTCTCGGAAGTGGAGGCCTCATCGGCAGCCTCACGGGCCAGGCGGGCGCTGGCTACGTTCAACTCGTAAGCCAGGTGCTCCAACGCGTAGTCCTCCTGCGCTACGGCCGTCGCGCTAAAGGTATTCGTTTCAATAATGTCGCTGCCCGCTGCCAGGTACTCCCAGTGGATGTCTTTGATGATGTCGGGACGCGTAAGCGACAGCAGGTCGTTGTTGCCCTTAAGGTCGGCATCGACGTCGGCGACCTGTTCGTTGCGAAAATCTTTTTCAGAGAGGTCGTGGCGCTGAATCATGGTGCCCATCGCACCGTCCATCACCAAGATGCGCTGGGTGAGCAGATCGCGGAGGATGTCGAACGTCGTTGCCATAAGAAAGCCAAAGCGTACATGAACAGAGGATGCATCGACGTAGCCTACCTGTGCGCCACCGCGTATGTTGCGGGGATTCGCGCCGGAACCGCTTCCATGAAATACTTCACAACATCGGAAAATATATTTGGGGGGATGCGGACCTTTCTGCCCCATGCTACGCATTGAAGCGGTTGTATGAGACAGACCCATAGTTTGCCGTTGGTCTACATACGTTTCGGTCTTCTTTGATTGACAGCTTGTTGCCTGCCCATGCAAGAATCGCCCACGTTGGTTCGCCCCCGCTTCCTAAACGACCGCTTCCAGAACGCAATCATCCTGGAGCACCCCGACCCATCGCTCGACGATTACCTACGCGAGCAGGGCATCACGCCTGAGCGCGTGCCCCACGAAGAAACGTCGGATGTTGACGCGGTCATCGAACGGCTTAAAAAGGGGCAACACGACTTGCTCTACAAGCGCAGCAAGTTTCCGGTGACCGAGGAGGTGCTCGCGGCTTCCCCCAACCTGGCTGCCATTATGCTCTGCTGCATCGGCGACGATACGGTGGATAAGAAGGCGTGCGCCGAGGCCGGGGTGCTGGTCATGAACGACCCTGTAAGCAACGGGCGCTCGGTCGTGGAGATGGTCTTCGGCGAGATGATTGGCATTGCACGCCGCATCTTCACAGCTAACGAAGCGGGCCGCCAGCATCTGTGGACGAAGTCGAGCACACGCCGCTACGAGCTGCTCGGCAAGACGCTCTCGATTATTGGGCTGGGCAACATCGGCAAGCAGGTAGCGAAGCTCGCCGACCGGTTCGGCATGGACATCTGCTTCTACGACGCCTCGGAGGTGGCCCGCGAGGTCGGCGAAACGCTGGGATGGACCGCCTGCAACAGCATCGATGAGGCCTTCGCCGCCGCCGACTTTGTGACGCTGCACGTCTCGGCTGAAGACCCGAGGGGGCGTTCGAATCAGGGACTCATCACGTACGACCACTTCAAGAAACTGGCATCCGAGCGCGGCGAGAACAGTCCGCGCGGATTCATCAACGCGGCCCGCGGCTTCCTGTACGATCCCAACGACCTGAAGCGTGCGGTGTCGGAAGGCCACGTGCGGGCGGCGGCTATCGACGTGTTTCCCGAGGAGCCCGGCAGCAGCAATGAAAAGTGGCAGAACCCGTACGCCGATATAGGCGAGGTGGTGACCACGCCGCACATCGGGGCTGCTACCCAGGAGGCTCAGCCGCGCATTGCCTCGCGCATCGCTACGACCACACGCATGTTCAACGAGCACGCCACGGTGCGCGACACGGTGTTTGCACCGAAGGAAACCATTGGCGCCCGCGTCGAAACCCCGTACTGGGCGCTTTCGGTGGTGCACAGCGACGTGCGCGGCACCAAGAAGGCCATTGATGACTCGGTGTACGAAGCCGGCGCCAGCAACCTGAACTCGAATCACTGCGACTTCCCTGAATACGGCATTGCCTACGACGTGAACGCGCTCAACGAACCGCTGTCGGATGCGCAGCTCGACGACCTGGTGCAGCGCGCCGTTGACCTCTCGGGCGATCCGCACGCGATTCGGTCCATCCGCCAGTTCAAGGTGAACGGGTCGCACTGATGCGGCGTAACTGCCAGCCTCTTCACGGCCTCCCCCTTCCAACAGCCCGCTTATGCCCCGCTCCCGCGAACCGCTCACCGACAACGAAAAACAACAGATCGATGCGCTGGTGCAGGACTACCTCACGCCCAAGGTACACCCGCTGGGCCAGTCCCCACGCCCCGTGTCGCGCTACGACAAGCGCAAAGCCATGTACGATGGTACCGGCGTGGTCTACCTGCTTCAGCTCTTCCGCCCCGACGAGCTCGTCAACAACCGCATCGCTGCGTACATGGTGTTGCCTACCGATGCTGACAGCGTAGGCTTTCACAGTCATGGCGACCGCAACGAAGAAGAGTTGTACGTGGTGATGCAAGGAACCGGCGTCTACCTCGAAAAAGACGATCCAGATAGTGAGCCCCGTCCTATCGACATTGGACCAGGCAGTGTGACCAGCGTGAAAGGCGAGGCGCTACATGCTGTGCGCAACACCGGAGACGAGCCGCTCATCGTGTTTGTGATCACCACAAATGCGCCAAGCTAATCGGGACTCTCCTTCCCCTAAATCCGGTTGCCGCATGGCGGTGAGAACGTACGCAGCTGTAACTCACCCCGTCATCTCGTCGCAGCGCACAACAGCATGACCTACGGCCCCTCCGCCGTGCGACGCAGGCTGTTCAGGGGCACAACAGGCATGACCCTTCGGGCCCCTCTGCCCCGTTCTCCACGCCGAAAGCAGATAGTTTTCGTTCCCCTTTTCCTATTCGATCCCTCCACACACCAACGAAGTATGCGGAATTGGCATCAGACATAAACTGCATGCGCTATCTGGATGCGTTACCTGCATACGCTGTCTAACGGGCAAACTGATGCTCGTCGTCCGGTTCGTCGTCCGGTTCAATGCCGGTTTTGCGCATGTACTTTCCCCTACTGTCTCCCCCACATGTCACTTTCCCATGCAAATGATGCCTCATGGATCGTTCATCCGAGGATTACTGGCCCCGCGTCCATGCCCATATCGATGTGCTTCTCGATCGCCCTATTGAAGAGCATGAATCGTACCTCGACAACCACTGCCCCAACCGCGCCATGCGCCGCGACGTAAAGTCATGGCTCGCGTACATTTATACACCAACCGATGTGCTCGACGAGTCGGTAGCCACCTACGCCCGTGCGCTGCTTGACGACGGCCCTCCGCCTGCGCGCCCCCCACTGTGGAGCTCCTCGGCGCAGACGTCCGAACAGAGCGAGCAAGAACCACAAGACACGGAGTCTGAATTGAAAGCAACCGAGCCCGACTCCACCTCTGGTTTGCCTCCGTCTCCAAATACAGGGTCGGGCGAACAGCCGACGCAGCGCTCTCGCGAAGCGGACCAATTGACTCCTATGTCTTGGTTGTTGTGGATTGGTGCAGCTGGCGTTGGGATTGCCCTTGTTCTTTGGTGGGGGGTCACTTCATGACAGGCATGTGCTCCTTGCTACCACCTGCCTGCTGCTCTAAACTACTACTGCCCCGGCGGCACGAAGCCACCGGGGCAGGCATTGCCTGGAGAGAAGCCCATCTACGCTATGTCGCAATTCAGCGCCATGCATCAGGATGTGACCGAAACGCGCCCGGACGTCAGGCACGTCTGGGGGCACTCGCTTATTACACCTGGAACGGTACGTCGAAGTGAATCCATCCTTCGATGTCTTCCCACTCTTCGTCTTCGCTATAGCGAACGCGGGCAGGAGAAGCACGCATGAGCGCAGCCGAGCGCATGGCAATGGCGTCAAGTTCGGGGTGTACAGACTCGACCACGCGGATTGCAACCGGATCGCCGCTGCTATTCACACGGACCTGAAGCTCGACATTGCCTTCAATGCCTTCCTCATAGAGGTCGCGCGGGTAGCTAATGTCTTCCTGTTCCTGGACCTCCGGACGCCGGTAGTAGTCATCAAGCAAGTTCCGGGCTTCTTGCACGGCTTCTTGCACCTGCTCTTCGACCTCTCCACTGCGCGAGTCGGTTCCCAGTTCTGGTGCGGCGTACTCATCAAACAGACTATCGATGATCGCTGGATTACTCTTGTAGAAGTCATCCAGACCACGCTTCACGCCTTTAAGGAAGACCTCTCCACTGACTTCGTCGCCTTCAATGGCCAGTTCTTCATCCTCTTCGTCCAGAATCCCCATGGCCTGCATGTCTCCTTGGTCAGGGAAGACGTCAGCCGTGTCCGTGTCAGAGTGCCACCAGCGGTCGCCATCGGTTTCCCAGCCGTCCGGTGGAGCCGTTGGGTCGCTCTCGCCGCATCCAACAGCCAGCACGAGCACGGCCAGTAATGTGGTGAACACAACAGAAAAACGAGATTGATGCATAAGCTTTGTATGCGTGTAATGAGTATAATGCTGCATGGCACAGGCGCCCGGCAGCAGCGAAAATACAACAGGGGTTTGGCGCATGAATTGCACGCCATACAGTGCAGTTCCGCTCACTGCAACGAAACGGCCAATTTCGCTATTGAATAAGCACAGGGGTTCCAACTGAGGCGTACTCCCAAACCGCATCTAAGTCGGTGTTGTGAAGCGCAACGCAGCCGCGCGTCCATGTGGTGGCTGCCCCCGTACCGTCGCCGTGGATCTCAATCCAGCCCCCCAAATCGGTAGACATAGGCGGCATGCGGCGCTCATCGTGTGCTTCGATGATCGCCTCATATTCCTCGTCAGAAATGATGCCTTCTTTCAGCCCCCGCTCGGCATCGTCTGGCCCCGGATAGTCGAGCACCAGTGCTTTATAGTACTGGCTTTCGGCATTTAACCGCACGACATGGAACATCCCCTCCGGCGTACGCCAGTGATCCTGCTCCTGGAGCGTACCACGACGCTCTTTATCCAGAAACACATTCGGACCAAAATCAGCGTTGTACGTGGCCAGATGCTCAGGACCTGCATACACGTGCAGGCGGCGCGCGTCTTTGTCGATGTGAATCCACACGTTAGAGAGATCGTCAGCGGCCACGTATCCCGACTCGCCTTCTTCAAGACGGACCTCGCACCACTCGCCTTCGCACCCCAGGTGATGCACCGGCGTGCGCACTGGCATGCGCTGTAGCGGTGCTTGCTCGCTTGGTCCCCGATACAGCATGGTCGATCCCCCCGACACGTAGTGCAGGTTGGCATCAGCAACCTCGCTGGACGTGTTACGGGCAGGCATATCGGCGTCAAGGTCAGACTCGGTCTGTGTTTGGGCTGCAACCGAGAGAACTGCCATGCTGCTACACAGCACAGCCAACATCAGCACCTGAATAAAGCAGGAAAGGCGTTGCATCATACTAAAAACCGGTTCGATTTCGGGCGTGCAGGTGGGGTTACAGGGGGGATGCGGACGGCAGGGTCGCTTCGTTGTAGGCGATGCACTGTTCGTAGGCCGCGAGGGTACCCGCAGCAACAGGTGCCTCGGTCACGACGTCTACACGCGGTTTGACGGATTCGTGAGCATTGGCTGGAGCAAAAGACTGCCCCACCGCCTCCAGCGCCACAATATCGCCATCGGTGTCGCCGATGTACGCCATGGCTTCTAATGGCACATTCAGATGCGCACCCAGCCATTCGAGTCCGGCGCGCTTCGTAATTTGAGGCGAGAGCACGTCGATCGACACGTCGGTGGTGAATACCTTCAAGTCGGGAAGGTGGTTCTCAACGAAGGCCAGTGCCTTGGGCCGCGCAGCCTGGATCTCGGCGGGGTCGGGGGTTACAATGCCGGCCTGGGCGCGCTTGGCGTGGTCGAGCGAGATTTTGGTGCCGGGCACCGCTTCCTCGCGAAACCAGGCGCGCATCTCATCCAGTTGCTCCTCCAGTTCATCGGTGAGCGCCGGATGCCAGGTGGTCTGTGCCGCTACCGGATCAAACCGCCCCGCGCCGCTCTCGAACAGCACCGGCGTAACGAGCCCAAGCGCCTGCGTCATGGCTTCTACGTACGAGTAGGGCCGCCCCGAGCAAAGCGTAACGACCGGACGCGCCGTGGGGGCGGTGCCGTCGTCGTGCAGCGTTCCGGCCGCATCGGCATGGGCGGCCAGCGCCTGCAGCCCGTCGAGGTCGTACGGCCGGTACGGACGCGCCAGGCAGCCGTCAATATCCGAGACAAACAATTCAATCGAAGACATCGCGTTCACATCCGGAAAACAAATTGAGCACGTAGCACGCACCCCGTAGGCTACGCATCGTCATCGTCGTTCTGGAAGGCGTCCTGCATCGCCTCCACCAACTGATCGGAGATCCCCATGGCGCTGAAGCCGCCGTCGTGGTAGAGCGTCTGCATGGTCACCATCCGCGTCAGGTCGCTCAAAAGCGTGACGGTGTAGTCGGCGCAGCTTTCGGCCGAGGCGTTGCCCATCGGCGCCACGCGCTCGGCGAACTCGTACATGGCGTTGAAGCCTTCAATGCCCGAACCCGCCGTGGTCTTGGTGGGGCTTTGCGAGATCGCGTTGATGCGAATGTCGCGCTGGCCCAGCCGGTATCCAAACGAGCGCACAATGCTTTCCAGGAGCGCCTTCGCATCCCCCATTTCGGAGTACTTCGAGAAGATGCGCTGGGCCCCAATGTAGCTCATGGCCACAACCGACCCGCCGTCGTTGAGGGCGCCGGTGTCGAGCGCATGATGCACAATGCGATGCAGGCTCACCGATGAAATATCGAGCGTTTTCTGGTACCAGTTGTAGTTCAGGTCTTCGTACGGTACATCCTTGCGCACGTTAACGCCCATGCCAATGGAGTGCACAATAAAGTCGATGCCGCCGTACTCGTCTTGCACCTCATTGAAGAGCGAAGCCAGGTCGTCATCGTCGGTAGCGTCGGCCCAGATGACGGGGCTGTCGGTGGCATCGGCCAGTTCATCCATACTGCCCAGGCGGCGCGCCACCGGCGCGTTCGAGAGCGCAAACTGCGCCCCCTCGCGATGGGCGGCTTCGGCCACCTTCCAGGCAATACTTTCGTCGTTTAAGGCACCAAAGATGATGCCGGTCTTTCCATCGAGCAATCCATATCCAGCGTCAGACATACGAACAAGCAACTGTTAGAAAAAAAGGTACAGGGGGATACAAAAGGCCCCGCGTTGCGGCGAGGCATATCGTCAAGCGTGAATGTGTTGCAGCGGAGCAAGCGCGTCTTGCATCGTTGCGTGAAGGCGGTCGTTCGTTGCAACAACCTGCGCATCAAACAAGGGATGCAGCCCACCCGCGCCGCCAATCGTGGTTACGCGTCCGCCCGCTTCGCGCACAATGAGCGCCCCCGCGGCTACGTCCCACGGCTTGAGGCTCATTTCGTAGTACGCCCCATATGCGCCATCGGCCACACGCACCAGGTCGATCGAGGCTGCACCGTGACGGCGTATGCCGCGGACCCTGGGCAAGAGCGTGCCCATGACATCCAGGTACACCTCGGTGTGGGCAGTGCGCCGATACGGAAAGCCGGTGGCAATAACCGCTTCGGGCAGCGTGGCGGCGTCGTTTACGGTGAGCGGGGTGCCATTGCAGGTGGCGCCACTGCCTTTCACCGCCGCGTACAACTTGTCGTGCGGCACGTCGAACACCACCGCCGCCACGATCGCATCATCGTGCTGCAACGCAATGCTGACCGCATAGGGCGGAATACCGTGCATGAAGTTGGTCGTGCCGTCAATCGGATCGATGATCCATCGGCGTCCGCTAAAATCGGCGATGCTGCCCTCAGAATCATCCTGCTCTTCAGCCAGAATCGTGTCATCCGGAAACGAGCGGCGCAGCACCTGCACCACCGCATCTTGCGCGGCTTTGTCGGCTTCGGTTACGAAGTCGTTGGTACCCTTCGTCTCCACCGTATGCGCTTTGCCCGCACGGTCGCGGATGACCGCCGCTCCGGCACGGGCCGCGGCCTCCGCCACGTAGCGAGCATGCCAGGCCTCTGATGAAGACGTCGCCGAATTCGCCGATGAGTGACTCATGCGCAACAACCATAGCAAGAAACAGAAGCAGAACGCGCGTCCGAAACTTTTCGGCGCGGCCCCGTGTGGGGTAGGCGGTGCATAGCAACATAAGCATCGGCTCGGACCGATGCATTATTCTGTTGTGAAACCAGCCGGTTTTAATTTGAATCGGATGCGTGGCGTGTTCGATGCCTGGCTGTTTGTACCGATTTCCGATCCTACTCTGCCCTCCTGCTGCTTATGATACCGTCGTTTGTGCCGTGTTCTCGCGTTGTGCTCCTGTTTGTTGCCAGCGCGCTCCTTGCGGCATTGGTGACAACGTCCGGCTGCACCTCGACCGACGGGCCGCCGCCCCGCTACACACCGCCCACCGATACCACCGCGTGGACAACCACCGGCGACCCCGTCGTGAGCCGACTCGACAGCCTTGACTTTGCCCTCATGGACTCGGCGTTTGCGGCGCTCCCGCGCGTACCCCTCGTCCGCACCACCCGCACCGACGCCTTCACACCGTCCGACTCGCTGCGTGGGCAGTTGCGCCAGACGTGGCAGCACCGCCCGGGCGCTGAGCCGGAACTGCTGGATGAGACGCAGACTGGCACGCTTCCCGACCGCGATCTGTGGGGCCTGGTGCCCCGTGCCGATGCCGAGGCGCTGCCCGGCAATGTGGTGCGTGATGCGTATCCCGACGAACCGCCTTTCCTGGAGGCGCGCAACCAGCCAGCGTATCGCTACGGGATGCGCCGCGACACGCTTGCGCCGGGCATTCCGGTTGACCGCATTGAGGTGGTGGCCCGCGATACGGGAGACGGACGCCGCATGGCCATCCCCTATGCCCGCGTGGACGTGCTGCCTGGCACGCGCTCTGCGGTGAGTACCTATGTGGTGCGTGCCGACCGGGCATTGCTCTACGACGAAGACAGCCTGTTCTACATTTCCTTACAACCGGGACGCGATGGACAGTGGCTCCCCCACATCATGCGGTTTCGCGCCCGCCTGAATGTGCCGCTGCGCCCCGTTGAGTCAGTCCAAACCGTAACGACGTTCGCACCCGGCGAGTGAGCACTTATACCAACTCCGCATGCTCCGTTGAGGATGGAGGTATGGAAGCGTAAACGGACGGATGAAAAAACCTCCCCCCTTTCATCCGTTCATCCATTCATCCTTACACGAGACCGACTGACGAAGTCAATCCGGGGCGGCTGAGAAGCAGTACCGTAATGCTGCAACCAGGTTTGGTATTACACCATGTACTGCAGATCGGAGCCGTGCGTGGGATACGCGAAGGTGGTGTCTTTAATGTCGGCGGGCGTCATTTCGTGGCGGATGGCGAGCGTGAACAGGTTGATCAGCTCAGGCGCTTGCTCACCCACGAGGTGCGCCCCCACGATGGCATCGGTTTCCGCATCCACCAGGACCTTAGCGTATGCGGTATCGGCCTGGATGCGGCGGTAGCTGTACCATCCGCTCAGGTCGTTCTCGATGATGCGCACATCGCGCCCTTCGGCTTCTTCGACGGTAAGCCCCACCGTGGCCAGCGGCGGCAGCGTGAAGGCGGCACTGGGCTGGAGTCCGTAGGTGGCGGCATGCGGCGTATCGCCCAGCAGATTGTCGGCTACAATGTGGGATTCTTGTCCTGAGAGCGGCGTGAGGGGCAGCCCGGGGGTGTCGGCAACATCGCCTGCGGCGTAGACGCGCGGGTTTGTCGGACTTTGCAGGTACTCGTTCACGGTAATGCCGCCGCGTCCGGCGTCAACGTTGCCGGTCTTCAGATCAAGCGCTTCGATATTGGGCACGCGCCCCGCGCCATGAATGGCGAGGTCGGCGGTGTAGGTGTGCTCGGCACCATCGGGCCTCCGCGTGGTTACGGCGAGGTTGCCCTCATCGGTCTCGTTGATGCGCACTGCATCCGTATTCAGGTGGATGTGCATGCCCAGCTCGCGCGAGGCCTCGGCCAGGCGGTCGGTACAGTCCGCGTCGAAGGGCGGAAGCAGGTGGTTTTCCCGCTGAATGATACGCACGCTGGCCCCGGCACGGCGGGCAATGTGGGCGAACTCCATAGAGATGTAGCCTCCGCCCACGAATATAATCTCGTCGGGCAGCGCATCGATTTCCAGAAACTCGTCGCTGGTAGTGAGCAGGTCGGCCCCCTCAAACGAAAGCGGAAACGGGTGCATGCCGGTAGCCAGTACGATGTGTTCGCCTTCGAGCGTATCGTTGCCGACGTGCAGCGTGTGTTCGTTGACGAAACGCGCGGTACCGTGGTAGGCATCGATTCCGGCCTTGTCGAGTGCCCGTTCGCGCGCCTCAGACACCGGCTCGGTAAACGAGCGTTTAAACGCCATCAGGTCGTTCCAGTCAATGGCAGGCGGTGCCGTAAGGCCGTGGCCGTGCAAGCGCGTGGCCTGATCAACGGCATGTGCTGCGCCAACGAGCACTTTCTTAGGATCGCAGCCGCGCTGGGCGCAGGTGCCTCCAAACGGGCGATTGTCAATTTGAGCGACGGACCAACCGGCGTCGTTGCACCGACGTGCAGCCACCGAGCCGCCCCCACCGCTGCCTACTACAAGAAGATCGTACGAGGTTGCCATAGTCACGAAGGGAAGCCTGACAAAGAAACATTACGCGATGTACGTGTGCGCGGTTGGTGCTCCGTTACACCGCTGCGTATGTCACGAAGATGCGGCTCCCCCCGAGGCTGCAGGGCGCACTGCTCGAAGATCAGGCTCAGGCAATCCCCATTGCACGATCGCAGCCATCAGAAGCACCGATACGGCTCCCATTGTCGTGTTGCTCACATAGCCATATGGGCCGTATGTTAGGCCTGCAATAAAGCTGCCCACTCCGAATCCCACCTGACCGAACCCCACTGCCAGTCCCATGAGGAGGCCGCGCCGTGCATCTGCTACAAGCGCCGTCATGAGCGCCTGGAGCGGACTGATGCGAATGCCCACGGCCACCATGGCAAGGAAGAACAGGAAGGCAGCCATCCCAAAGCCATCGATGAGATACGGTGCCACGATGATGGTAGCACTCAATCCGAGGCATGACGCAATGACGAGCGGCTTGCGCCCAATGGTATCAGAGACGTGTCCGGCTACGGGAGCAGCGATGATGTTGGCCAGGCCGCCGACAGCGAAGAGCAAAGCTATTTGGAATCCGGAGATGCCCACTTCGACCTCCAGCCACGTAGGCAAAAACGAGGCAAAGAGTCCGATGCCCAAAAACATGAGAAAGTATGTGGCTACGGCAGCCACGATTTCAGAGCGGCGCACCAGCCGAACGTACTTCATGACCATGCGACGCACGGTGAGGCGTTTCGGATCAAGATGTGCATTTACAGCGGGCAACACGTACCAAATGAGCACCGCCGCCAGCCCCATGGTAATAGCAAACATCAAAAACGGCCACCGGTAGCCATACGCTGTAGCCAGCACCTTTCCGATGGGCACCCCGGCAATTTGCCCGAATGCAGTACCACTCATCACCCATCCGTTAGCCCACCCCCGCCGATCATACGGAAAGTAATCACCGATGTACGCCACTGAGCCGCCGCTTAGAATCCCGCCCCCGATGCCCGCCAGCGTACGCATAATCAAGAGCAGCGTAAAGCTGGCGGCTACGGTGTGTAATGTAAGCGCCACCGACATGAGCGTAGCGCCAATGATAAGAATGCGCCGTCGCCCAATGCGGTCTGAGATGGGGCCGGTAATTACCGCCGACACGCCAAGCGCAAAGGCGTACGACCCCAGCAGTACCCCCTGCCACAGTTCGTTGATGCCCAGCGTCTGGCTGATTTCGGGCAGAATAGGGATAACAATAACGACCTGACTGCTGGCTGAAAACATCATCAGCCAGAGCGCAAACAGGATAAGGTAGGGGCTTCCGTTGGGATGCGACACAGCACAAGATACTCCGAGTGAAGATCGGAGCCTGAACGAGCCGGTTGTATGTGGGTTTCGGAATCGGACATAGGCGAACGCCCCTCCCGTCCCTGCATACACAGGCGCGGACTTGTTCACCTGGCTTACAAGCTATGCGTTGTTTTTTCACGATACAAGGCGAAGGACGTGGCCACCTGACCCAGGCCCTCGCGCTGCAAGACATCCTGCAGACAGCCGGTCATGATGTTGTAGGTGCTGCCGTGGGACGCCCCGAACAGGGCACGTGGCCCGATTTTTTTGTGGATGCAATAGCGGGTCCGCTCACGCCCTTAAGGAGCGTCTCTATTGCTACCGACCCTGTTACACATGCTGTGCGTCCAGCCGTGACGGCGTGGCGAGCTATGCGACGGGCCTTTTTTGATTCCAGGCCGCTCAACACCCTTCAGGCCGCCCTCGACCGGGCCAACCCTGATGTGATCATCAACTTTTTTGAGCCCATGATGGCAATGTTGGCGCACAAGCGGGGCGTATCGATACCCACGGTAGCCATCGCGCATCAGTACATGTTTTTGCATCCCGGCTATCGCTTCCCCCCGGGCCACTGGAAGTGGCGGACTCTTACGCGATGGGCTACGTACAGCACCTGCTGGGGCGCCGACACCTGCATCGCCCTGTCGCTCTATCCTGCGCCCTCTACCTCGTCCGGTTGGCAACTTGCCCAAAAGCGGATCACGGTGATGCCTCCCCTTCTGCGTTCTCGGGTGCGGAAGCAGGCGCTCTCGCGGACGCGGAAGCCGTACCTGCAAGTCTATCTGCTCAACGAAAGCTATGCCAACCAACTGGTACGTTGGCACCGGGCGCACCCTCACGTACCGCTACGCTGCTTCTGGGGGCGCCAGGGCGTGCACACCCCCGAACAGGTCGATGACACGCTCACCATCTATCCGCTAAGCGCATCTCGGTTCATCCGCTCGATGACGCAGGCGCGCGGCCTGGCTTGTACCGCCGGATTTGAATCGATTGCTGAAGCGTTGTACATGGGCACCCCTGTGCAGGCGGTGCCGGTGCCCGGCCATTACGAACAGCTGTGCAATGCATACGACACGGTGCGAGCCGGAGCAGGCATCCGCAGCAGCCAGTTCACTCCGAATGCGCTGCTTGACTTCCTTCCCCACTATGCGCCCGACACGGCAGCGTACCGCGCCCGCGTACAGCAGATGCCGAACGCCATCGTGCAGCACATCGAGCGGGTAGCCTCCGGTAGATAACACATGGCAACGTACTACGAGGCCCCGTCTCCTGAGGCGTCCTGCTCCTGCATCGACGCATGCCGCAGATCCTCCCCCTCGATCAGAAAGACCACGCACTTTGCAATGCTTTTGGCATGATCGCCAATGCGTTCAATGGCTTTGCTGGCCGTAATCAGATGCGCAGCCGGCTCGGCATGCTCGGGGTGTTCTTTGCAGAACGCCACCAATCGGTTGAAATTCTGACGATGCAGTTCGTTTACGCGATCGTCGAAGGTAGGCACCTCTTGGGCCAAAGTGTGGTCACGCTCTAAGAAGGAGCGCTGCGCCTCCGACAGGATGTTTCCGCAGGCCTTGGCCAGTTCGGGCAGTGTTGTATGCTCCATGACCAGCGGCGCGTCCCGCACATGCTTCACGTTGCGTGCCAGGTTACGGCAGTGATCGCCCATGCGCTCCAGGTCGGTGTTGATCTTAACGACCACAATCAGAAAGCGCAGATCAACAGCCACAGGCTGATACAGCGCCAGAATGCGTTCACACTGCTCGTCGATGTCAAGCTCCAGGCGATCCACCTCATTATCCCGCTCAATGACCGCTTCGGCCAGTTCCATGTTGCCTGTGAGCAGTGCTTCGACAGCATCGCCAAACTGCTCCTTGACAATGTCAGACATAGAGAGCAGGAGCTGGCGCAGTTCCGCAAGTTCGCGGGTCAGGTTGCGACGCGACATGAGGATGCGGAGGGCTTGACGGGGATAGCAGATGGATCCGAAGACCAACCGGCACGAACTACATAGTCCGGTTGCTTTGTTATCGATGTGTTATGCCCCTGCCCCAAAACGGTTCACCATAAGAAGAGCCACTGCGCAAAGGCTCCGCAAAAGATAGGAAAAAGATAGGATAGCCAAGTGGGAGCACGCGATGCGCAAACGATAGCACGCGTTACGAGGCCGGTTGGGCTGGTTGAGATTCATCCGCTGGATGCAACTCCACTTCGTGCCCCGGAAGCGTATCGCCTGATGTGGGCATGTCTGGATGTACAACCGACTGCAACACGTCGATGTACTGCTGCGCAACGGCCTTCCACCCAAACGAAGCTTCAGTATGACGCACAGCACGCTTTGAAGCAGCTCGGAGCCGGTCTGAGGCATGGTTATACTGCAAAATGGCCTCGCGGAAAGCCGCCGGATCTTGGCTGGACACAAGGTGCCCGTTTTCCCCTTCGGTAATGACATCTTGAATTCCCTCAAGGCGTGCAGCAATCGAGGGGCAGCCGCACTGCCCCGCTTCGAGCATCACCACTCCAAACCCTTCCATATCCCCGTCTACAGGAATATTTGGCATAATAAAGAGATCAGAACCGCGATACAGGCGAGCCAGATCGAGATTGGGAATACGTCCAAGTTGGCGCACGCGGTCGTTCAGGTTATTCCGGTCTATAGCCCGCTGAATAGATTCAGATTCGGGGCCGTCGCCTGCAATCCAGTAATATACGTTTTCAGGGAGCGTGGGCATGACGTGCTCCACAAACCAGGCAAATCCTTTACGCTTCACCTGCCGCCCCACGCTACACAGGAGCAGGGCATCGTCGGGGAGCGGGGCTGCCTCGGAGCCGAGGGTCCGCTTTAGCGTCGCTCGCATTTCAGGCTTTTGCTGCGGCGGCGCGTAGCGGTCTAAGTCAATGCCGTTCGGTACAACGTGTACCTGGTCTGCCGGCATGCCGCGGGCCATGCAGGCCTCCCCCGTGGCACGGCTGACGGGCAGCACTGCGTCGAGCGCATCGAACACGCGCGGTACGAACCACTGGTACGGGCGCACTTTAAGCGTTACGTCGAGGCCATGAGCAATCGTCGTTGCCTTTACGTTGTGGCGGTCGAAAAAGCCGCGCAATGGCACTGCCAGCGAGGCGGTAACCATCGACGAAAAGAGCACCACGTCGGCTTCTTCGCGAAGCACTGCTTGCCGAATGCGCCATGCTGCCTTGCCCAGAAAAAACGGCACCTTGTAGGCCGTCCAGCGCCACGTGCTGCGCAGCAAAATCGACTCGACATGCGGCGGCGTAGGATGCTCCTTGAGCGCTTCGTGGAGCTTGAGGGATACGCGCTGCATGCCCCCAACATTAGCCATGGGACGCTTTTTGGGCGGCAGCGAATGGGAAACGTACAGTAGATGCACGATAGAGCAGGCTCTGATTAAGCAGGATGCGAAGCAGGCGCCGCCGAAGCAATATCGGCAGCGCGAGGGCGGTTAAGTACGTCATCGTAATAGCCATCCATGCGCTGAAGCAAGGCGGCCCAGGTGTACGATTGTGCACGTTCGTGCGCCGCGCGGCCCATCGTGGTCCGCATATCGGCATCGGTAAGCAGCGGGACCAGCGCCTCCGCGAAAGCCCGCACATTCCCCGGCGGACACAAAGCGCCGGTGCTCCCTTCATCGACCAAGTCGCGACTGCCTACGGCATCGGCACACACCGTGGGTAAGCCCGAAGCCATAGCTTCCAGCGTCACGTTGCCAAAGGTTTCTGTATCGCTTGGGAAGACAAAAGCATCGCTGCTGGCATAGGCGGTTGCCAACTCCTTGCCGCTCAGAAAGCCCGTGAAGTGAGCCGTTGGTAAAGCATCTTCCAAATCGGCCCGGGCCGGTCCATCTCCTACAATGAGCAGCCGTGCGTCCACATCGCGTTCTTGCAAGACCTGCCAGAGTTGGGGAAGCAGAGCAAGCCCCTTCTCCCACACCAAACGGCTCACGAAGCATAGCACCACGTCATCATCAGCAATGCCACGCTCGCGCCGCCACGCCATGCTGCGGTGGTTGGGATGGAAGCGCTGCGTATCAATGCCACGCTCCCACCGGCGCAAACCTTCTGTAATCCCATGCGCCCGCAAGATATCTGCCATCGCCGAAGAGGGAACGTAGATATGCTCGCATTGCGCGTAAAACGTACGCAGGTACTGCCACAGCAACGGCTCGATTGCCATTAAGTGATAGTACTTGAGATACGAACTGAAGTGGGTGTGGTAGGAAGCAACAACCGGACGCCCCCAACGACGTGCTGTTTGCAAGGCATGAAAGCCCAGCATATCGGGCGTCGCAATGTGGAAAATGGTCGGATCGAAGTCACGCAACACTGCCTTGGCTTCGCGCGACAGACCCAACGACAGACGGTACTCGGGGCGGCCCGGGGCAGGTAGCGAGGGCACCGGGCAGAGCGTTCCTGCATGGTTGAGGGCTGGCTCCTCAACAGTAGGCGCAAATACGCGAACAGCGGTGTCGTCTTGCGCATCCAGATGTGCCACGAGCCGGTTTAGCGTAAGCGACACGCCATCGGCAATGTGGTTGTACGCCCCGGCAAACAAAGCAACTCGCTTAGGGGCGGCAGCCTCATCCGGACGTACGGCAAGCGATGTAGGCATACACGACAACGCGTACAAAGAAACAGGGACTCGAGACACACATCTTCTCAATGCCAGTTGCATCTGGCGGAGTGTGTACAATGCTAAGCGGCACAGGGGGGCGGAGCATGCGCGTTCTGTGGCAGTCGTATGACGCCAGCAGTGTGGGGGGCCATGCGCCAGGATGCTTTTCTTTACCCTGAAGGGATAGCCGCTGATGCGAACTCAAAAGTAACGCCCCCTTTTTTAGTTGTCTACTTCTTCACAAAAGAAAGACCACGCAGCGAATAAATCTGCGCGGTCGCTCTACGAAGCAGTTTGTGCTGGAATACGTATACGTCTCTGGGTAGCGGTGCAGTTAGAATTGGCCCCGCTGCCCGCATCTGGATTGCCCTGCATTGCTTACCTCCCAAACCACTGCTGGATGCGGCTCTTCGGCTGGTCATCATCGTCTCGGTAGTACGCGTCGAGCCGCTTCATGCTTTGTGCGTAGCCGTAGTTGTCGTAATTGTAGGCATATCGGCTGGCACTGTCGCCTGCTTTGTAATTATTGAGGACACAGCCAATGAGCGGCGCCTCAACCTCTCGCAACTGATGCGCGGCATGCTCCAGCGCTCGCTGGTCTGTCGTACCCGCTGATGCTACCATAACCACACCTTTGCAGAACGGCGAAAGCGCCATTGCATCGCTAAAGAGGAGGACCGGTGCCGTGTCGATAATGAGATAATCGAACTCCGCCTCCAGATCGCCGATGAGGTCCTCCATGCGCCGCGATCCGAGAAGCTCGGCAGGGTTCGGCACCTTTTCGCCCCCCGGCATCAGGTACAGATGGTCAACTGCGGTGCTAAAGACCTCTGGGTCCGGCACGCCCTCATACAAGACATCAACCAGGGGCGGTGCTTCTGCACTATCAAACATCGTGTGCAGCCGCGGACGCCTCAGGTCGGCATCTACGAGCATCGTACGCTGCCCAGCACTTGCCAGCGCCAGTGCCAGATTGGCCGCTGTTGTAGTTTTGCCTTCGCCCTTGCTCGCACTGGTTACGGCTACAGTGCGCACCTCCTCATCAGGGCGTGCAAAGCGCAGGTTGGTACGCAGACGTCGATATGACTCGGCTACAGCCGACATGGGACTCACCAGCATAGGAAGCGTGGTAGGTACGGTGCGATCATCGATGGTAATCTGCCGTTCCCCGTCGAAGTCGCGTTCGATAATTGCTTCCATAGAGGGCACGACCCCTATCAGATGCTCACCGATCCCTCGAATGTCTTCAGGCTGGCGAATACGTGTATCGAGCATTTCGCGGATAATCACAAACCCGCCTCCCAAAACCAGCCCAAGCAGCGCCGCTAGAATCATGTTCTGCTGCGGCGTCGGTGCAAATGGAGCGCTGGGCACCCCCGCAAAACGAACAACCTCGGCATTCCCAATTTCAGATTCGAGGGTCATGCGGGTTTCCTGCATCTGCTGTCGCACAAAGCTGTATACCTGCTCTGCCGAGCGACGCTCACGCTGAAGCTGTGCCAGTTCAAGCGACTGTGCAGGAAGTTCCTGCAAACGCTCTCGGTTTTCGGCCAGCTGCTCATCAATATTAGACAGGCGTGCCTCCATTCCACTAATTTCGATGCGCTGACGCACCAGCTGCTCGCGCTGATCAGCCACATATCCTACGCCGCGCTCGCTATCTTCGCCCGGAGAAGCACCGCCCGCCGCAAGTGCCTGATCTACATAGCGCGTGGCAATCTCTTCGGCTCGTGCATCCAACCGATCGATCCGCGCCTGGGTACGCGCCAACTCCCGCTCCAGCGCATTGCCGTCTGAGTTGGGCGTAAGGTCTGGATTGCGTTCTTGTGCCTGCTCAATCTGCGACTTCAACTGCTCGCGCTCTTCTTGCACCCGGGCCAGCTCGCTGTCGATATCAGAGGCGATGCGTTCGGCCAGCTGCGGTTCAATGGATTCAACATTCTCTTCCTGCGCGTTAAACCGCGACCGGTTCATCTCCAGCTCAATGCGAAGCTGTGCGCGCTCCGACTCTAAGCTGGTAATGCGCGAGACCGTTGAACTGGTCTCCTCATCCAGGGCCACGGCCTCCTCACGCTGCATGAAATCGACCAGGTTCTGTTCGGCCTTCTCCATATCAGCCCGAAGGCTCTCGGACTGGCTCTCCAGAAAATCGTATGTAGCCTGCACGCTCTGCCGGCTCCGGTCGCGCGCAAAGTCGACATACTCTTCCGAGAACAGGTTGACGATGAGTGCCGCTTCCTCTGGGTCGGTGCTCGTGGCCGAGAGGCGAATTGCGTCGATCTCCTCACCGCCTTGACTGGCCTGGATTCGAGATGCTAATCGCGATGTGAGAGCCTGCACTGAGTGCCGCTCCCCAGTTTCAGGGTTATACATCATCGGAGGGCCCTCGCCCTCATCGTACATCTCATCCATACGCTCGGCTACCCGCTCGGCCAATTCGCGCGACTGGCGCAGCACAAAGAGTTGGTTCGATATCGATCGGTCTTCTGCAAGCCCGGGTACCGACCGCCCCCGTGTGCTCACAAGCGTTGAGGGCGAATCCGGCTTGATGAGGAGCAGACTAGAGGTTTGGTACTGCTGCGGCAGCGAGTACGTGTAAATAGCCGCCGCGCTCACAACAATCACGAACACGCCCAAAATAATCCACTTGTGGCCCCAGAGCAAGGCCAACAACTCACGAAGCTGAGAGGCGCCGTTCCCCTGTCCGTACGCTTCGTCGTACAACTGACCCTGAGCAGGCCACGGCGTAGCGGGCTCGTGGTGCCCGTTCTGTCCGGAATGTCCGTTCGATGGCGGCAGCGAGGGAGAGGGCATAGGGAATTATAGGGCTTCTGCATAAGCGGCCGCCATTAGGCAAACCGACCTTGCAAATATAGAAAGCAGAAGAGACCAACGCACACATACCCATGTTTGGATACCGTTGTCTCTTCGTTCACATGTCTGGCTTAGTTTCTATTGAATATGCGCAACCCGAGGAGTGTAAGGCTGGCCAAACTGCTCACAATGCCGAGTATGTCACGAAACCGGAAGGGCGTACGCGCCTGTTCCAGTTCTACAATTAGAATGTCATCGTCTTGCAGGGCCGGATAGCGCGTGTCTTCGACCAGGTCTTGCAACGGCTCCTCATACACGACGGTACGGTTGCCCGAATCGTCGGTGCGATACAGCGTGATGCGGATGTCATCAGGATCTTGTCCTTGCTGACGCGCATCAATGGGTGCGCCGCCAGCCATTGTCAACAGCTTGTCGAGCTGTGTGTCGTCTGGCACTTCATAAATACCGGTGTTGCCAATCGTCCCCCATACCGAAATCTGCACCGTCGCATCCCCCGGACGGGCATGGTAGTAGTATGCTACGCTGGTTTCGGTTTCTTCCAGCCGGTCTAAGCTTTGCGCCGTTGCTGATGGCGGTACGGATGCGCTTATCATCCATGCAGCACATAGCATGATGAAAATAAACCCAACAGGGCGTGCAGGCATGAGGTAAGCGTGATCAGCAGACAATGCACCAAGCAGGTATATACAGAGACGTTGCGGGCGGATTCGTTACAGAGCCGTCTAAGCAACGTTCCACACAAGCGGAACGGCACCCTTTTACGTCAATGGGACTACCCGCTTGAAACGAATCTCTTACCTCACTACGTACCCGTGTGCGGTTGTAGCTGGTGGTTTTCACCTGCTCTTATTTATCGATCCTTAGCTTGCCTGCTTCATGAATATCCTGCGTTCTGTATATCCTGATCCCAATTCCCACCGCCTCGTGGTTGGGCTCATGAGCGGTACGTCGTTCGATGGCGTAGATGCGGTGCTTACGCAGATACAGGGCACGCAGCGCACGCTTCAAGTAGATCTTATTGCCGCACATCATAGCCCCTACAGCGCCTCGTTACAGCGCACCCTTCACACGCTAAGCACCACCACTTCAGCATCGCTCGATGACCTGGCTGCGCTACATGGGCACTTGCCAACCTGCTACGCCAAATCTGTACGTAGGCTCCTCGATCAGACCGACCATTCCCTATCTGACATAGCTCTGATCGGCATGCATGGACAGACGCTTGCGCATATTCCTACTGCTCGCCCCGATGCCCTACCCGGACGCGGATCGCTGCAGTTGGGAGCTCCTGGGGCATTGGCCGCTGCGTTGGACTGCCCGGTGGTAGGCGACTTCCGCCCCGCTGATATGGCGCTGGATGGCCAGGGAGCGCCTATCATTCCGTACCTTGACTATCAGGTCTTGGGGGATGCGCAGGAAACGCGCCTCATGCTAAACTTGGGCGGCATCGCAAACGTCACCGTAGTACCGGCAGGAGCAACCCGCTCTGACGTGCGTGCCTTTGACACCGGCCCAGCCAATATGGTGCTTGATGCGCTCGCTAAGGCGCTCTTCGACGCCCCCTACGACGACCAGGGCCACCATGCCGAGTTGGGCACACCGCTACCCGGACTCGTTGCCGACCTTTTGGCTGATGACTTTTTTCAGCAGTCTCCGCCCCGCTCTACTGGCCGTCGGGAGTTCGGCGCCGACTATGCCCAGCGCTTATGGGCTGAGGTTCGCACCCGCAATGGAAGCCGCCATGACGCGCTGGCAACGGCGGTCTTGCTTACGGCATCGTCGGTGTATCATGCCTATGCGCAGTTCATTCGCCCCCATACGCCTGCCGACCGTGTGCTGGTAAGCGGCGGCGGTCTGCACAACGCCGCTCTCATGGATGCCCTCTGCAACGCGTTTGCCCCCATCCCTGTGGC
>NZ_JAWOAR010000243.1:0-2592 GCF_046498435.1 Longimonas sp.
CGATGCGGCCGACCTGATGCGCGACATCTCCAAGCGCGATCTCAAGAAAAACCTCAAAGGGCTGCACATGGCCTCGGGGCTCGACGCCTCGCTCTTTGGCCACATGGATGGCCGCATCGCCGCGGGCCAGCACGTCGCTCGTGGCCATGCGCCCAAAGAGCGAGGCGTCGAGCCCTGAGGCCATGTGCAGCCCTTTGAGGTTTTTCTTGAGATCGCGCTTGGAGATGTCGCGCATCAGGTCGGCCGCATCGCTCACGGTGTCTTTGTCGAGATCGGGATGGTTGTCCCAGAATACCGACAGCTCCTCGCGGGCGGCCTCAATCTTCTCGGTGGCCACCTCGCGCAGGTAGCGGACTTCCGGCGCGCCCAGCACAACGATCTGGTTGGTGTGGATGGCTTCCCACGGATTGTCGTCCTCGCCGGGGTCGATAATTTTCTTCGTATCCCGCTTTCCGGCTTTCTTATCCGACAGCAGCCGTTCTTTCAGCGCAAACGTGACAGCGCGCACAAGCGGAGCCGGGTGGCCCTCATCGATGAGCGGCTGAGCTACGCGGCGCTGAAAGGTCTCGCGCGAGCGGATGGACATGTCTTCGCCCGCGTTGCGGATGGACTCGGGCCCGTCGAAGTTGCGCCAGTGGTATTTGAGGCACTGTGAGGAGACGCGGGTGCGGGTGGTGCCGCCAAACGGAAGGGTTTTGGCAAACCCGGCGTCGTCGCGGTTGAGCAGGGCCGAAGGGTACGAGGTGAGGGTGTGAAGTTGAATAAACATAAAAGGGCGTATCGGTTCGCGTAAAAGAGATTCTCAGGCGGCAGAAGCATCCCGCCGGGTATCAGGAGTCGTCTTGTTCTTGCTGGTAGAGCGTGCTGTAGTACGCACGGGCGATGCGAAGCCGCACTTTGTGCCCGCCATCGCCACGCGTGAACAGCAGGAAGGCGACATCAGCCCAATTGGCTGCCTGGTCTTTGCTGGCCAGATACTGGGCCATGCGGCGAAGAAGCTTCGGGAGCGTCTCGTCGTCGGCCTCCATAATGCGTGTGAAGCGCAGCTCCGACCAGCCCGCCAGCGCGAGGGCTTTGCCAAGCGGTACGTCGTAGTCATGTAGTCCCGCACAGTGAGCCATGCCCATGAGCAACAGCCCCCAGTTGCGTTCGTATTGGGCGACGGCGGCCTCTGAGGTGCTGTACTGCGGATCGGGCTCGGGGATGTTGAGCCCGTGTAGCACTTTCCAGAGCGCGGGTGTGACCGGTGCCTCGGGGTTCACGCGTCGTAACGCAGCGCGGTCACCATTAGGCAGGCTGCCATCATCGGGATGCATCATCCGCGCAGCGCGTCCCACAGCGGTAGCCAGATTAGGACGCTCGGTTTCGGAGGATTCGGTTGGCGGTGCAGCAGGTTCGGGCATGATGTGCGTAAGAAAGATTGATTCAGGAAGTACAGATGTAGCCAATGCAGCGGCAAGCCGGATCCGCAATGCGTTTCACGTTCTCATGCTTTCGCCTTCCGGACAGATGCCTGTTCCGCAGTATCCTTTTCAGGAAACGCTTCAGGAAGATGATTCCGAAGCGCGCCCTGGAAGATGGATTCCGCACTGCTGTGAGCCCGCCAGTAGCGCGTGGCTGATTGCGGGGCGTGGTCTTTGGCATCGTCGAACTGCGTCTGCGCCTCGTTGCGCAAGAGTTGCTGCCAGTCGGCCTGTGCGTCTTGTTGATCCATCTCGACCGAAGCCCAGAGGCGCTCGAAGAACCGGGCGTCTATGGCTCGGTCGAACGCATCCATCCACGGCGCGAGCTGGTCGTTGTCGGGTCGCTCATCCGGGCGTCCGGTCAACACCGCGCTTAGCGCCGGATAGAGCACCTTGCTGCGCACCGTCGCTGCTTTTTCGATGCGCATCTTGGCGCGCTTTGCGAGCTGGTCGCGCGCCGTGTCATCCGTCAGGAACGTCGTTGCTTTCGACGGCACGGGCACAATGCGGTGATGCAGCCCATCGGTTTTTCCTTGTCCACGCACCAGCGTGCGGGCCACCAGATACATGGCATCGGTTTCGCCCGACTGAAACTCCAGCGCGGGCGGACGCTCGTAGTTTTTGCCCAGCAGGATGTCGTGCAGCTTCTGATATGTAAATCCTGCTTCGCCCAGCGTGAGCGCTTTTCCCTCGCCCTTGTCGATGGGCGTCCACGGGTCGCCGGTCATGCCGTTGAGGCTGTCGGGGGCATCGAGGCGTTGCCCTTTCGTATTGGCACGCCAGCACCGGAGCGACCCGTCATCGCCTGTGGTAAAGCGGATGCGGCGACAGATCTCCACGAAGTACGGATCGCAGTTATCGATCGGAATCGCTTCATCTTTCGCACCGCCCCACGGCTCGGTCCAGAGCAGCATGTGTCCGTGTGCATCGTAACGGTCGAGCAGATCCTGCCGCGCATCCCCTAAAACCTGCACATCGCGTCGGAAGCGCGAGCCCCACGCCAGATCGGGAGAAATTTACAGCCAAGTAAAGCAGATATGGAAATAACTAAAAAGCTGAAGGGAGCTTCTAAATTGATGGATATAAAAGTTCTTGACTCAATCATTGTAACAGAAGAAAATTATTTCAG
>NZ_JAWOAR010000328.1:0-4007 GCF_046498435.1 Longimonas sp.
ACTCCCCCGTCAGGGCCGATTCGTCGATCTGGAGATTGTTGGCCTCCACCACCCGCAGATCCGCAGTGACCATGAGTCTGGCACGCGTGTGCCTGGACCGGAACGGTCGAAGCGATACCTCGGTCTTTGAGGTGGATGTGCCGCTGGATGCGTTTCGCAATACGCTGAGCTTTATCATTGGTACGTCTGCGGAAGAGCGGGAAGCGCTTCCTGCCGTAGCGCTGAAGCGGGTCGGGCAGGTCGGTGCAGGGGCGGTGCTCTTGCAAGTGCTCTTTGAAGAACATGCACTTGAGAAGCTGCATGTGTCGGCGCACGCGCTGCGCGAGGGGATGGTGGTGCAGTTCATCCGCGAAAACCACGAACGGTTGCAGCGCATTGCCCCGTATGCAGATGTGCGGCGGCGCAGCATCCACGAGGTGGCGTTTCGGTTTGAGTGGGATGAGAAGCACGCGCAGCATGTGGCCTCCACCGCGCTCTTTCTGTTCGACCGATGTCTGCCGTGGTATGCGGGACCGCACGAAGACGGCGAACTGCTGGAGTACGCGGCGCTGCTGCACGACATTGGGTATTACATCAGCCACTCCGGCCACCACCTGCACTCGCGTTATCTAATTCGCCATGCGGATCTGCGCGGCTTCTACGATGGCGAGGTCGATCTCATTTCGCTGGTGGCCCGCTACCACCGGGCTGAGCATCCGCTGCCGGCACATCCGCACTACGGACGCCTCACGCCGCACGATCAGAAGCGGGTGGCACAGCTTGCAGGCATCCTACGCATTGCCGAACGCCTGGACCGCAGCCACTACCAAAACGTGACGGCGCTTGCGGTGGATGCAAATGAGGAGGCGCTGCACATTGATGTGCGCACCAAGGGGGACCCGGAACTGGAGACGTGGGCCGCGCAACAAGCCAGCACGCTGTTTCAGGATGCGTTTGGCTATCCTGTGCAGGTTACGGGCCACCAGGGCACGAACACGCGTCCCCCGGGCGAAGACGCCATGGCCTATTCGCTGATGCACGCCTCCACCGAGCAGTAAGTAAAGACAGGCATGAAGTTGGGGTTTTGTGCGTTTCAAGCCGGTATCATGTGCGCTCCGACGTTCTTAAGTAGGACAGTGAAAGTGCGTGACCTGGTCATCCATGGCGATTTTGTTTGGGGAGAGCTTGGTACCCCGAAGAAGATCCCGGATCTCCGCTCCGCTTCGTCCGAGATGACTTTGGGGAGAGGGCCGTGCTCAATGTGAGAACAATCACTTTCAACCCAGCGCCTTTTCAACCCAGCGCCTTCCCCCAACCCGTCATCCTGGACAAGCGATTCCGACAGCGGTCGGAAGAGCGCGATCCAGAAATGAGCGGAGCGAATTCACATCGTAATTCAGAGCAAGGCAGCAGCCTCTCGTTGCAAGGACATACCTGCTAAGATACTTTTTTAGGTCTACTTAATTCGTCTGTTGGCTTTCAGTCTCGTGTGGAGATGAATGGATAAATCGTTTTCCTCCATTCTTCCATCCCTCCATCCCTCCATCCTTCCACACACCAACGGAGCAGGCGGAGTTGGTTATCACGCCTCCATCACACTCGGCGCGTCCTCCTCATCCAGCTCCAGCCAATCACGGGCAGTGAAAAACCACTGCGCCCGCGCCTCGGGCGTATCGGGCTCGGGCGTCCAGTCGTAGCTCCAGTGCACCTCCGGCGGCAGGCTCATCAAGATGCTCTCGGTGCGCCCATCCGTTTCGATGCCGAACTTGGTGCCACGGTCAAACAGCAGGTTAAACTCCACGTAGCGCCCGCGCCGATGTGTCTGATAGCGCCGCTCGCGCTCGCCATACGACCGATCCTTGTGGCGCTCCAGAATCGGCAGGTACGAGCGTAGAAACGCCCGCCCCGCATCGCGGCTGAAGTGAAAGGTGCGCTCCGGCTCCCCCCGCAAGTAGTCGTAGAAAAGGCCCCCAATGCCCCGCGCCTCCTTCCGGTGCGACAGGTAGAAGTACTCGTCGCACTGCTGCTTAAACGCTTCATAATCAGCCACCTGGCTGTGCGTGTCGCACACATCTTTCCACACCCGATGGAAGTGCTGCGCATCCTGCAGCGTGGGGTAGTAGGGCGTCAGATCCGCCCCGCCCCCAAACCACTGATCATCCGGATCCATCAAGTCCTCGCCCAGCGCAAAGTAGCGGAAGTTCGCGTGCACCGTGGGCACATACGGCGAGCGCGGATGCACCACCAGCGAAAGCCCCGTCGCAAAAAAGGGCGCCTGCTCCACCTCCAGCGCCTTCGCCATGCGGGCCGGGAGTTCGCCATGCACCGCCGAGGTGTTCACGCCGCCCTTCTCAAAGACATCGCCGCCCTCAATGACCGCCGTGCGCCCCCCGCCGCCGCCCGGACGCTCCCACTCATCCACCTGAAACCGCGTCTCCGGCTCGTAATCCGCCAGCCGCTTCGTGATGCGCAGTTGCAGCGCCTCCACAAACCGCTGCATCCGGTGCGCCATCGAAATGTCGGTGCGCTGCTCTTCGCGCAAGCGGTCGGTGCGTTCCGTCGAATCGCCCATGCCAGCTGTGTTTGAGTCCGTTAGAGGGAAGCGAAGGGATTTCTTGGCCCCGCATATACCGATGCAACACCGCATGCGTTCGCCGGCGTGCAGGCACGGTCTTCGTCGTGCAGGCACAGCAGCCTAACGGGGGTTCATCACAGGACCCAACAGGTTGATGACGCCACCCACGGTAGCGACGCAGCGCCGCTGCGTCGCTACGGGATGCGCCACAGGACCCAGATAACCTTCGAACCGGCTGCAACCATCCCCTACGCCCCGCGCAACACCCCTGCATCCACCTCGGGCAGCGATGGGTTGATGAGCATGTTTGTACCCAGCTCGAACCCGGCCCGCACCGACACACGCGGCGTAAACCGCAGGCTCCACACCACATGCGGTGCATCGGCTTCCGCATCAAGGGCGGTGTGCACCGTCATGTTATAGTCTGGGTCGTTGGCGCAGGTCGCGTAGCGGCGCGCCACTGTGCGGGAGAGCTCCGCGCAGGCGTGGCGCTCGGCATCAGTCATGTCCGTAAAGCGAGGCGCGTTGCGGCGGGGCACCACCCACACGCTGTACGGAGCAGGCGCCGCATACGGCACAAAAGCCACCATGTGTTCATTCGTCGCCACAATGCGCGCCTCGTCGTCAAGCTCGCGGGCCCGCACGGTCGCCATGAGCGGTACGCCCTCGTCCTCGTAGAACGTGCGACAGCGCTGCTCTTCGGACTGCATCTCCGTGGGCGGCAACGGCGGCGCAATGAGCTGACTATGCGGATGGGCCAGCGACGCCCCAGCGCGTCCGCCGTGATTGCGAAACAGCACCGGGTGCAAGCTTGGATGCGCCTCCTTCACCGCCTCGTACCGGCGCTGATACATGGTCAGCACGCGGGCAATCTGCTCCGCATCCAACAACGCCCACCCATGATGGTGATGCGGCGTGTCGATGATGACTTCCTGATGCCCGTGGGCCGCACGCCCCTCGTAGATGTGATTCGTCTGGGCCGCCGCCTCTGTGTCTGCATGGAAGGCCGGGTACTTGTTCGGCACCGCCCGCACGCGCCACGTGCCGTCCTCACCTGTCGTCTCATCCAAGATGTCGGGCAGCATGTGCTCATTGCCCGTACAGAACGGACACCCCGCCACCCGGCCCGGCTTCGCATCGGGATTGGTGATCTGGGTCCGCTTGGGACGCTCGCCCCGGTCGGGCGCACACGCCACCCACTGATTCGTGAGGCGGTCGCGACGCACGTGATAAGAAGACAGATCCATGTACAGCAAAGAGGTCAGACAACAGTCAGTGAACGGGCGCGCTGCGGGCACCCGGCGTTACCGCAGCGCATCTTCAAGCGCCGTGGCTGCATCGGTGCTGCCGTCGCGGTACTTGATGATGACCGGCGTGTAGAGCGAAAGCCCGTGGGCCGTGCCAAAGTCGGTCTCTAGCGGACGCGAGCCGGATACGACCACGGCGTTTTCGG
>NZ_JAWOAR010000339.1:0-9801 GCF_046498435.1 Longimonas sp.
CGGGCGCGATCTTATTGTGCAGTCGCGCACTGGCTCGGGCAAGACCGGGGCGTTTCTGCTCCGCTCTTCGACCGCCTCGACTCTTCGCAGAAAGAAGCCCAGGCGCTTATTCTGACGCCCACGCGCGAGCTGGCGCGGCAGGTGCACGAGGAGTTCGACCGCATGAAAATTGCCACGCCCGAGACGAACGACCTCGAAGCCGCACTCATCTACGGCGGCGTGGGCTACGGTCCGCAGATCAAAGCGCTGAAGGGCGGCGCGCAGGTCATTATTGGCACGCCAGGGCGCGTGCTCGACCATCTGAAGAAGAAGAACTTCCATGCGAAAACGGTGCGGCTCTTCATTCTGGATGAGGCCGACGAGATGCTCTCGATGGGCTTCTACCCGGATATGAAGGAGATCCGCGACTACCTGAGCCGCGACCGCCAGTCGTGCATGTTCAGCGCTACCATGCCGCCCAAAGTGCGCTCCGTGGCACGCGAGTTCCTGAGCGATCCGGACTTCCTCTCGCTCAGCTCCGGGCACGTCAGCGTTGACGAGATTGCGTACCGCTACTACCTTACGCAGCCGATGGAGAAAGATCGGGTGCTGCGCCAGCTGATCGAGATGGAGGAGCCCGAGTCCGCCCTCATCTTTGCCAACACCAAGCGCGAGGTCACCTACCTGCGTAAGTTCTTGGGCAACGCCGGGTACAACATCGACGAGATGTCGGGCGACCTGTCGCAGCGCAAGCGCGAGGAAGCCATCGACCGGCTCCGCAGCGGCGAACTGCGCATGCTCGTGGCGACCGATGTGGCCGCCCGCGGCATCGACGTGTCGGCGCTCAGCCACGTGTTCATCTACGACGTGCCGCAAGACCGCGAGTACCTCATCCACCGCTCCGGACGCACCGCCCGCGCGGGCAAAACCGGCACCACCATCATTCTGGCCACGCACGAAGATGAGTTCGAGCTCATCCGCATGGCCAAGGCGTATGGCATCGAAATGAATCGCGCCGAACTGCCCGTCGATCCGCTCGACGAAGCAGAAAACCAGCTCCGCCTCCACTACAACAACGCCCACGACAACGACGCCGTGCAGCGCTTCCTACCCCTGGTCGACCGCCTGGCCGACGAGCACCCCGAACTGCTGGCCCACCTCATCGACGAAAACGTAGACCTGAGCGACCTCGACTCCGACTCCGACGACGCGTAACGCTCAGAAATTCCGAAATCGTCCTGAAGTGAACGGTCCCCCGTTCGCGACGGGCAACGCGACGCATTCCACATCATTGCTCCCGGCTGCCATGCTTCGCCGTGTTGTTCAGCCCCTCGTTTTCGTAGCGCTTCTGCTGCTATCCGCAACAGGGTTAGGGGGATACGAAGCAGCGGCGACGTCGAGATCACCGTTCGCAGCCTCCACAGTCGCCGACTCAACCTACCAGGTCTACACCGCAGACGGAGAGCCCGCGGCCCTAAGCGACATTGTAGCCAGCCTCGACACGGTCGATGTCGTGCTTCTGGGCGAGGTGCACGGACAGGCCCGCATCCATGCCCTGCAAGACACGCTCTGGCAGCGCGCGTTAGCAACCGATCGGCCCGCAGCGCTCTCCCTCGAAATGTTCGAGCGCGACGTGCAGCCCGTGCTCAACGAATACCTGAGCGGTTTCATCTCCAACGATCACTTCCTGCAAGCCAGCCGTCCGTGGAGCACCTACGAGCGCGACTACCGTTCGCTGGTCGACACCGCCCGCGCCCACAACGCCCCTGTGCTGGCCGCCAACGCGCCGCGCCGCTACGTAAACCGTGTAGCAAGCGAAGGCCGAAGCGCCCTCGATGCACTGCCGCCGCATGCCGCCGACTGGCTCCCGCCACGTCCGTATCCCGAAGCCAGCTCAGCCTACCGCGAGCGCTTCATGGCCCAGATGAGCGGCGGTGCCCACGGAAGCAGCCACGCGCCCAGCGACATCACCGAAGCGGATACCACCGAATCTGACACGACTGATACCGCCATGCCGCCGGGCCACGGCAGCGGCCTGACGCGCCTGCTCGATGCGCAGATGCTGTGGGATGCCACGATGGCTTACACCATCGCCGAACACCTGCTGCACCAGCCCAACGCGCTGGTTGTGCACCTCACCGGACGCTTTCACATCGCCGAGCGTACCGGCACGCCCGAAGCCCTTGCGCACTACCGCCCCGGCACCCGCCAACTCGTCATCTACTTCGACGCCGTACCCGACCCCGACTCCTTCGACGAAGACGCCCACACCGACAAAGGCGACTTTGTGGTGCTGACGGCAGAGTGATCGCCCGTTCTTTGAAGCAGGTGGCGCTCCAGACTGGATTGGGACACCGGAATAGGGCGATTGCATGTTGAGCAACACGGACGCAAAAAAGACCATCACGATACCCCCCCTTCTTCGTCATCCTGACAGAGCGCAGCGGCGGAAGGATCGCAGCGCGCGCCGTTGCACAGCGCCAGACCACGGCGGACACGCGTAGTGCCACCTTAAAGCAATCATTTCTTGAAGCAATGACGTCTTGAAAACGGTATCTCCAGAGAACCCTCTTGAAGGCCACGCTCTGATTGTTATGGTGGAGGAACAGCAGGCATTGAAAGGGGAGCATGACGATATAGAGAGTAGGCAACCCGTCAAAGTACAACACAATACCCCCATGAAGATGCAATGGCTCTAATACCATCTGCGCTGAATCATCATACAGGTGTTTGCAATCGGTGAGCGACGAAACTCGCCTTAATGTCGCCGGGGACGCAAGCGGTACCGACAGGGGTCGGCACAGGTTACCCGGCTATGGGCTGCAAATCCTTAGCCCGGGATCAGGAGCGAAGCGCTGGGAGCACCGCGACCGAGTACTCCTGGGGTGCGGATATCCCGGGCGGCCTCCAACCTAACGTGTACATCGAAGTCTCGCACCTGGTATAACTTGGCCTACACACCGCCCGACACAGGTTCGCAGGCTACAAGTCGCTAAACACGTACAGAGCTACAGCGATGGAAAACAACGACGCTGGAGCGTGCTATCCGGCGACGCGTAGCTCGCGGAGAGTTTGCAAGACGCTGTCTAGACCATCGGGCGAACAGGAGGTGCTGTAGGGCAGCGGATTTGCACAAGATTCGGAATCAAGGAGATGCGCAGGTCGTTTTCTTGATAGCTGGTTCTGTGCCAGTAATCGCCTACGCTTATTCCTGATTTGGCTGTACCGATGGCCTCCGAAATCCCTTGTCCTTCGTGCGGTGCGCTCATTTCCCCCGATGCCGGGGCCTGCGACTTGTGCGGACATACCCTCGCGGGCTCTGACGACGACGCGGATCCCCCCGCTGAGACGTCGGCTTCTTCGCCTGCGCCTGCTTCCTCGTCCGAAGAAGAGGCTCCTCCAGAAGAAGAACTCGTCGAAGACGCCCCGGCCCCCGCCGCCAATGGGGCGGTCTACTGCACCGAGTGCGGTACGGCCTTTGCCCCTGGCGACAAGTTCTGCAGTCAGTGCGGTACGCCGCGGGCCTCCTCCGAGGATGCTGCTGCCGAGGATGCTGCTGCCGAGGATGCTGCTGCCGCCGGTGGCACCCGTCCGGTTGCGGCCGCTCTACCCACAGGAGCCTCGGCCCCCGAATCCGATGACGGTGGGAGTGGCGGTGCAGACGACGCCATTGACGAATCCGCCATAAACCGCAAGCTGATGTGGCTTGTGGGCGGTGCGGTCGTTGTGGTTGCTGCCCTGTTCTTGGGCACTCTCTTCAGCGAGCGCGGCGGCGACCCGTTGGCGCGCACTGCTGCCGAGCGTAATGCAGGAGACGACATCGGCACCGAGCAAGGGGAGTCGGCTCCGCAGGGGCCGTTCCAGGGCGGATCATCATCCCAGGGCGGTGAGGGCCAGCAAGAAGGCCAGCAAGCGGCTCCCGTCTCTGTAGATGCGCTGGTCGACCGCTACAGCGACGAACAGAGCGACGACGTAGCCGCTCAGGTTGACTCGCTACGCGGCGAAATGGAAGAGGAAGACGACCTCATCCGGCAAACGCTTCAGCAAGAGGTCATCAACGTGTACATGAACAACGGACAGTTAGGACGTGCTGCCCAAGAACAGAAGGCAATCGCCGAGGACGCCGACGACCCCGATGCCTGGCGCCGTACCGGCGACTTGCTGTACAGTTGGATGGAGCAACTTGGCCAAAACGGCACGAATGAGGCCATTGCGCAAATTGCTCCGCACGTTGTAGAGGCATACGAAGCGGTGCTCGACGAGGAACCCGACAACCTGGATGTGCGCACCGACATGGCCACTGCGCTGCTGCAAACTCAGTCGCCCATGCGTGGTGTCGAGGAAATCAACCGGGTGATTGAGGAAGACCCCGAACACTTTCAGGCGCGCTTCAACAAAGGGATCATGCAGCTGTATATTGGGCGTGTTGATGAGGCCGTAGCTGAATTTGAAGAGGTAAAACGCATCGTAGGCGAAGATTCGCCCTACTACGATCGCGCCGACCGTGCCATTGAGTTGGCTCGCGAAGAAGAAGAACGTGCTCGTGAAGAGGGCGGCGCTCCCTCCGAAGGCATGCCCACCCCGGCGCCCGAGGCTGGCGACTCGGATGATGAGGCGCCCGCATTCCCGAATCCATAGTGTAAACGGGCAGGGCGGCCTTCCATCTGCTTGCTTTCTACGTCATCTGACCGCTCCTGCCGCATGAATGCACAGTCCTGGTACACAAAGTACACCATCGCACTGGCTGGGGGCGTGCTCACTGTGTACGTGATGGTGGTGGCGAAGTCTACGCTCATCCCGCTCCTGTTTGCGGGCTTCCTGGGGATCTTACTGACCCCGGTCTGTGCCCGCCTGGAGCGTTACGGCGTGCCCCGTGTTGCTGCCGCCCTGCTCACCCTTGTCTTTGCCGTGCTGGCGCTGGTTGGGCTGGGCTTCTTCTTCTACACGCAGTTGGCCTCGTTCGTTGAAGATGTGGACCTGATCCGCACGCGCATCGAGGAGATGATGCAGAGCATAGATCCGCTTTTGGAGCAGTGGATCGGCATCGACGACCTGATTGACGTGGGCACACTGGGTACAACAGCCGCAGAATACGTGGGCGACAATGCCGCAAACCTGGCGCGTGGGCTCGCCGGAGCCGCCAGCACCATCACGGCTGCCTTTCTGGTGCCCGTATTCATCTTCTTTGTGCTCATTGGCCGCACGTTCCTGCGCACCTTTCTCCTGCAAGCCTTCGGCGGCGACAACCCCGCACGCTCCGAGCGCGTGGCTGCTACGCTTGGTAAGGTCAAACAGGTCGTGCAGCGCTACATCACCGGGTTGCTGATCGTCATCGGCATCCTGGCTGTGCTTAACTCCATTCTGCTGCTTACCATTGGCGTAGACCACGCGCTGTTCTTTGGCGTGTTTGCAGCTATGCTCAACGTGGTGCCGTTTCTGGGGCCGCTCTTCGGGTCCATCTTGCCGGTAATCTATGCCCTGCTCACCATGGATTCGCTGATCTATCCCCTGCTGGTATTGGGCGGATTCTACGTGATTCAGCTCTTCGAAAGCAATCTGTTCACGCCGACCATTGTCGGCAGTCAGGTGAGCATGAATGCGATGGTCACGCTCTTTCTGCTCTTCGTAGGCGCTCAGATCTGGGGCCTCGCAGGCATGATCCTGTTTATCCCGATGGGGGCAATCCTCAAGGTCGTGTGCGACGAGGTCGATTCGCTCAAGCCGTTCGGCTTTCTGCTGGGTCGCATGCCCACTGACCCCAAACGCCGTAAAGGCCCGCTGGCACGCCGCATCAGCGAGATTCCGTCGCGCATCGATCGCATGGAGGACCAACGCACCTCCAAACCGACCTCCTCGCCTGCTCATGAGAATGCCCCCGACTCCAACACCAAACAAGACGCATCCCCCCACAAGCCGTCCGATGCGAGTAGCGGCTGATCTCGTTCCGGGTGCGCCCCAGTTTCGCAGCTACCGCGGTTCGATTTCGAGCACCAGCCCGTCGGCATCCCGCACGAACAGACGGTTCTCCTGCTCCTGATACGGGTACGCCTCTGCATCCAGCCGACTGCGCAGCGCATGCCAGGCGTCCGACGGCAGTGCAAAGCCGAGGTGATGAATGCCCCCACGTCCGGGCACGGTGGGGTGCTCCATATCTGTGACCTCCATGATTTCGAGGATGTCCTGGCCGTCGTCATCGGTGAGCATGGCGCGGCGGCGCCCTTCGCGGATGGGATCGTCCTCCACCACGCGCAGCGTAAGACCGAGTACATCCACATAGAAGTCGATGGCCTCGTTGAGCGCGGCGGTCATGATGGAGGCATGGTCTAAATGTATCATAAACGGGAGCAGGGTACTACGAAAACAATGAGTTACGAAGACGAAACGGCAGCATCGGCGTCGATGTCGAGGCGCTTCATTTTCTTGTACAGTCCTTGTCGCGAGATGTCCAGCGCCTCGGCAGAGGCTGAAATATGGCCGTCGTGCGCTCGCAACACGTGCTCGATGGCTGCTTTTTCGGTCTGCGCGAGAACCTCGCTGAGCGCAACCGTGTCGTCGTTCAAGAGCGTGTCGTAGGGATGCGGGGCCCGATCTTCGTGCTGCGTACGGGCTTCACGGAGCGGCGCGGCCAGTGCATCCACCGTAATCTGAGGCGCGGGCTCGCTGCGCACGGACTGATACGCCCGCTCTACTTCGTTGCGGAGCTGCCGCACGTTGCCGGGCCAGTCGTACGCCAGCAGGGCATCGAGGGCGTGCTGCGTGATGGTAACCAGCGGCGTCTGTGGCGTGCGCTGCTCGTCGAGTACGCGCTGCACGAGCACCGGAATATCAGCGCGCCGCTCCCGCAACGGCGGCACCCGCAGCGTGATGATGCCCAGGCGGTGGGCCAATGCAGCAGGCATTGCATCAGCGGGTCGCGTGGTAGCGTTGCTGGGCGTGGTGGCCAGCAGGCGCACGTCGATTGAGCGGCAGGTGTCGCTTCCCACCGGAAACACACAGCCGGTGTTGAGCATGCGCAGAAGCTGTTCGTGCACGGCCTGCGGCAGCCGGTGCACGGCCTTCAGGAGCACCGATCCGCCTTCCGCCTTGTCGAGCACGCCGGGGGTGTAGGTGGCGCCGTCCACGCGTCCAAAGAGATGCGCAGCCCAGTCGCGCGGCTGCACACTGGTACGCTCCACAACATGCAGCGGCCCGGTGCGGCGCTCGCTTACGGCGTGCACGGCGCGTGCCACCATCGTTTTGCCCACGCCGGGCGCACCGGTCACAAGCACCGGACTGTGACTGGCGCCGATCTGCTCGATGCGCTGCTTGAGGGCTTGCATGGGGGCGCTCTCTGCGACAAACGCATCTGGAAAACGCGAGCCGGTGGGTTCGGTCGATGGCAAGGAGGGCGTGGGCGCCCGGTCGAGCGCCATAAGCAGCATCGGCAGGTACGGACGCAGCGCCTCGGCCACGTCGGGAAGCGGCTCATCGGCGGCGTAGGTCAGGGTGAGGCGCGCATCGGTCGGGGCCGGGTAGTGCAAGGCCGTAACCGATGCGCTGCTAAGTGTGCCCTGGTCGGCCACCATGCACTGTGCCCGAGCGTGGCGCGGACGATACTGAATGCGCACACCGTCCACCTGCGGATGCGCTCGAAGCAGTGTGGTGCATGCCTCGGTAACGCTGGCGTGTTCGGGCGGGGCCTCGGCCAACGCGGTGCCCAGCAGCGTGCCCCACGTCGTCGTGTCGGTGGGGTCGTAGGCGGGCCACTCGTTGAGCACGTTCTGAAGCTGTTCGGCATGCTCGGGCCGCTCGCACCGGGTCATGGCCGCTTCCGCATCCACCAGCATGGGACGCAGTGCGGGCTGCCGGTTGGCCTGTGGCGCAATTGTAGCTGCGTGCAAGGCCATCTGGGCCGCACGCAAGGCATCGCCGCTCAATCGGTAGGCAGTGTGCGCCTGAGCGTACTGCTCAGCGGCATGGCGAGTCGCCTGCGCATCGCCCGACTGCTCGGCCTGCGCGGCGGCCAGAGCAGCCTCGCTGGCACTCCACCGGGCCGCCATCGGCAGCACCGATCGGTAGTCTGCAAAGGCTTCGGCTTTTTGGAGATACGTCTGGGCCCGCGCAATGTCGCCGGCCTCGGCAGCGCCCTGTGTTTGCACAAGGAGCGCCCGCACCTGATTGCCGCGATGCCCGGTTTCGCGCGCATTCTGATGAGCGCGTGCCCGCCATGTGTGCGCGGTGTCGGCATCGCCGGTGCGGCGGGCCACTTCGGCCCGCATCAGCGCCAGGTGAGAGCGTTGCAGCCCGTGCGGTAAGCGCTCGGCCCGCTCCATGACTTCGTTGAGTTGAGTGCGCGCCCGCTCAATGGTACCCCGGCGCAGCGCCAGGCGCACGTAGAGCGAATGCAGATGCGCCTCGCCCAGCGCATAGCCCTGCATGGCAGTAAGCGCATCAGCAATGCACGCGTGGGCTTCGTCCCACCGCGCAGCCCGCAGCAGCGCGCCAATGTGCGCATGATACGCCGCCAGGAGCGGATACGGACGGCAGTCGGTGGCGCCCTGAAGGCGCGTTTCCGCGGTGGTGGCCCGCTCAATAATGACCTTGGGCGGCGCGCCGGTGTCGTAGGCGAGGGCAGCCTCCTGGGCCTGCGCATGCCCCACCCAGCGCGTGTGGTTGAGCTGGTGCGCCATGGACTTCAACGCTGCGGCGTGGGCTTCGGCCTCGGCGTACTGCCCCTGAAATCGCAACGCCGGAGCATACATGTCGTGCAGCCAGCACTGCGCCAGACGGTCAATGTGCGGACGCCCGAGCGCCTGTGCTTCCCCCAGTGCATGGCGCATCAGGTCGTACTCATCGAGCGCGAAGTAGGCCTGTGCCTGTCCCAAACGCACCCAGCAGTGTCCGGGGCGATGGGCGAGCGCCTCAAAGTGCCGATCGGCCTGGTCGAGATGCGCCAGGCCCCGTGCCAGCACGTCGTTTGTGGTGCCGCGTAGCACATCGGTCCATCCGCGCCAAAGCGCCACCTCGGCCTGCACACGCGGCGGATGCGCCGACAGGTTAGCATTGTCATCCGGCAGGTGGCGTCGGGCATCGTCGGGCTGCAGGCGGGCCGCGCACAACAGGTGCGCCCATAGCGCATGCAGCCGTAGCACACCCGCGTCGGGAGCGTCAGCATCGCTGTGCTGATCCAGCGGCCCCTGCACCAGCGGCTCAATCATGTGCGCCACATCGCGCACGCGCCCCTCGGCGAGCAGGCTGGAGGCCATCGCTATGGTCGATGCGTACTTCACGAGCGCGCACAGAGTGATGCAAAAGAACAGCGGCAAGCGCCAGAGCAGCGCCGTAGAATCCAGATGCTACATAAAGCCGAGTTCCAACTGCGCTTCCTCCGACATCATCTGCGGCGAAAACGGCGGGTGGAACGTCAGCTCCAGGTAGACGCTCTTCACGCCTTCCGTCAGGCGCACAGCATCTTCTGCCTGGCCCGGCAGAATGCCCGCTGCGGGACAGTTTGGCGCGGTTAGCGTCATGAGCACATCCACGTGCTTGTCGTCGTGGATGTCGATGTTATAGATCAATCCCAGATCGAAGATATTAACCGGGATCTCGGGGTCGTAGATCTCCGAGAGCGAATCCACAATGCGCTCGTAGAGTTCGGTGTGCTCATCCGGCGCGTCTTGCATGTGCGCCGGGAGCGTATCCGGACGCTCCAGTTCGCGGCTGTCGTCAAGGCGCGGATCCTCGGCGTCGACGGTGGTGTCAGGTAGGCCAGCGAGGCGGTCAGCCGATTCATGCGCTGAGGGTCCAGTCCAAGCGCGCGGCCGACGTCCTTGAGCGCGCTTT
>NZ_JAWOAR010000022.1:0-7744 GCF_046498435.1 Longimonas sp.
CCCTCTCCAGGGGAGCGGCTTCGGGCAATGCGTTTGCACCTGTTTCTTCCTGCGCTAAACACGTACGCTGTCGGAAGAATATCCCGGGCGGCCTCCAACCTAACGTGTACATCGAAGTCTCGCACCTGGTATTACTTAATACACGCGCTCATTTGCACGATGCTACGCTTCACATAAGTGTTTGCTCTATATAATTTTCGGAATCCCTCTTCCTACATCCCCCTCCTCTGAGGGGGACTTGAGGAACGCCTTCCACGGTTCCTTCCTCCTCGGGGAGGACAGGTAGGATGGAGGGGAATCCACCCGGCAATCCCCAAAACCATTGTTGAGGTCACTTAGCCGCTTGCAGAACAATTTTACGGCACGGGTAGACAGCGTCCCGTCTGGACGTTATATTCGAAGTCCACCTGCCGACTTCGTTTTCTTCTGCGCATTCCTTGACTGTCTATGCCTACCCGCCGTGCTTCACTCCGTGCTTTTTGCGCAACACTACTCCTTGCGCTCCTCCTCGTTGTTGGATGCGACTCGGGCGCGCCCCCCGATGAGACACCAGATGACCCCGCCCCGCTTGATACAGCTGCCTGGGTCGACGATGCCGTCATCTACGAGATGTTCATCCCCGACTTCTCGGAGGAAGGCACCTTTCAGGGGGCCATGGAGCGCTTTGACCATCTGGAAGAACTGGGCATCAACACCATCTGGCTCATGCCCATCCATCCCATTGGCGAAGAGCGCGCCAAGACCGACATTGGCCCGCTCGGCTCGCCCTATTCCATCCGCGACTACTATGCCGTAAACCCCGATTACGGCTCAGAGGAAGACTTCCGCGCGTTTGTCGACGAGGCCCACGCCCGTGACATGCGCGTTATTATCGACCTGGTGGCCAACCACACCGCCTGGGACCACCCGTGGCTCGATGAAAACCCCGAATGGTACGAAGACGGCCCCATCGACGGCTTTACCGTACCCGTGCTCGATGGCGACACGACCGACTGGACCGACGTGGTGCAGCTCGACTACGATAACCCGGAGCTGCGCGACGAAATGATCGCGATGATGCAGTACTGGGTCCGCGAGTATAACATTGACGGCTATCGCGCCGATGTCGCTGGCCTGGTTCCTAACGACTTCTGGACCCGTGCCATCGACTCGCTCGAAGCCGTTAAAGATCCGGTGTTTATGCTGGCTGAAGATGCAGAGCCCGAGATGCACGACGCAGGCTTTGACCTCACCTACGCGTGGCCCTTCTATGGCGAAATGGTCGAAACCTGGGAAGACGAGCATTCACTTCCCGACCTCGTAGAAACCATCGAATCCGTGGATGAGGAGCTTCCCGAAGGAGCCATGCGCATGCGCTTCTCAACCAACCACGACGAAACCGCATGGGACGCCCCGCCGCCCGCTCTCTTTGGCGGACAGGAAGGCGCGAAGACGGCGTTTGTCTTTGCTACCACGCTGCCCGGCGTGCCGCTCATCTACAACGGACAGGAGTTGAGCGTGCAAGACACGGTTTCCTTCTTCGAGGCCACACCCTACGACTGGGAGGCCGAGACGACCCTCATGCCGTTCTATACCGAGTACATGGAGGTATACACCGAGAGCGAGGCGCTACGCCGCGGCACGCTCGACATCCTCACCCCCGAGTCCGAAGACGCTCTGCTCTACCGGCGCGAAGCGGATGACGAGGAGCTTCTCGTTGCCATTAATGTGCGGGATGAAGAGGTGCAGATCGACCTGCCCAGCGATCATCAGGGACGCACATGGACGGATGTGTTCTCCGGCGAATCCCTCACCCCCGACGGCTTCACCCTCGCGCCGTATGGGCACCGGATTCTTCGGGCGGCGGAGTGACAGATCGCCAGTCACCCCAATGTAAAGCACGGTGCGGTGCCGGTTGCTCATGATGTAGACGTGGTGCGTGCGGGCCATCGCGTGGGGCAGCCGTTGCTGACGGAAAGCGCGGGACGACATGACCCGACACGCCCGCAATCGCAACGTGCCACGACCCGCACCGTGGTGTCATGGTGAGCGTAGCCGAACCATCTCCTGCTCCGTTAGCAGACACCCGCCAGGTGAACGGCCGTGTCGGAGGTGGAGGAGATCCAAAAGAGAGAATCACGAATCCGATGTCAGATACGTAGCGCCCGCCTCATCGCCCCAGAGCTCTTCCAGGCGCGCATCGCGTCCGCAGCCCTGGCGGTAACGGTTGTAGTGGCCGGGATTCTTCTCGTAGTAGTTCTGATGGTAGTCTTCAGCAGCATAGAACGCCTCAAACGGCTGAATCGGCACGACGACCTCCTCGTCGAAGCGCTCCTGCACATCGGTCTTGGTGGATTCAGCCCGTTCGCGCTGCGTGTCGTTGTGCGCAAAGATGGCCGGGCGATAGCTGTTGCCACGGTCGCAGAACTGGCCTCCGTCGTCGAGCGGGTCGATGTTGCGCCAGTAAACCTCCAGAAGGGTCTCGTAATCGACAACCTCGGCATCGTAGATGACCTGCACCACTTCCGTGTGTCCGGTGTCGCCGCCGGTGACCTGGTCGTAGGAAGGGTTCTCGACATCGCCGCCGGAGAAGCCGGAGATGGTGGCAGCTACGCCGTCGAGTTTGTCGTACGGCGGCTCCATGCACCAGAAGCATCCGCCCGCGAACGTAGCGGTGTCGGGCTGCGCCAGCGCGCTGATGTCCACGTCGGGCGTATCAGCGGGCTCGTCGGACTGCGTGGAAGAGGCGTCGGCACAGCCCAGCAGCAGCGTGGTGATGGCCAAGAGAAGCGTAAGGAGCAGCGTTCGCATGGGTGTGGGGGGGTAGGTTTTGAATGGGAGCGGTTTGTGATGGATAGCCCGACTATCAGATGCCCAATTGCCTCGGGAGGCGTCCAACGGGGGACCGTTGGACACAGCGATAGTTTTTTATTAGCACGGCCATTTATCATTTCATCACTCTCCGATATTCTGTCGAGGGCCATGGTACATGACAAAACTCACATGCTCCTTCACACACCCAGGTTTTAGTCATTCTGAGGAGCGCAGCGAGGGCCGGAGGTCATGCCTGTTGTACGAAGAATCTCTTCGAATCCAGCGGAACCAAGGGCTGATCGCTGTTTTCCTCTGGTCTGATTCCGTCCATTCCGGAGAGATTCCTCGCATGCGCTCGGAATGACATGCTGGGGAATCCGGAATACCGATTCTGTGAAAGCTTGCTCAGGTTTTGTCGTGTACTGTAGTCGAGGGCAGGGGGGCGGAAGTATATTACAATCCATTTTCCCTCCTGCTGCCGACGGTCCTCGGTCCGAAAGGTGGCGGCGGTTACCGCAACTCCGGCAACGATTCGCCTTCAGGCACGAAAGCCAGCGCCAAGCCGTTGTTGCAGTAGCGGAGTCCGGTGGGGTCGGGGCCGTCTTCGAATACGTGCCCCTGGTGCCCGCCGCAGCGAGCGCAGTGATACTCGGTGCGCACCATACCCGCACTGGTGTCGCGCTTCGTGCCGAGGCGTCCGTCGAGCGGAGCCCAGAAGCTGGGCCAGCCGGTGCCGCTCTCATACTTGGTCGATGACGGAAACAGCGGCAGGTGGCAGGCCGCGCAGATGAACGTGCCGCGGCGCTCCTCTTCCAGGAGCGGACTGCTGTAACGCGGCTCGGTGCCGGCTTCAAACAGGATACGATAGGCCTCATCGTCGACCAGTTCGCGCCATGCGTCGGCGGTGCGGGTGGATTCGCCCACCGTTTCTACGGGGGGATGCACGTGCAGCGTATCCGACTGAATGCCCTCACTAAAGACACGGGCATCGGGTGGGGCTGGGGCCACCTGTAGCGTGTCGGAGGCTGCGGAAGCGCCAGGGGCCGACTGTCCGCGCTGGCATCCAACAAACACGCCTGGCGCGGCAAGAGCAACAGTAAGTCCCTTCAAGAAGGTAGCACGAGTCATAAGCAGCGTTGGGAATGTGGACGATGCGAGCGATATGCAGGCCCGGCACTACCCGTCGGTTTCCACCTGAACCTGTACAACAAGCGTGTCGGCGGGCGATTCGACGGCGGGTACCAGCACCAGATCGTAGGTACCCGGATCGGCATCGGCGGCGGGCCAGACCAGCGAGCGGCGGGCCACGCCACTGAAGGGCGGCCCCTCTACCAGGCGATAGCGCTCTACCGTGGTTTCGCCAACGGTTTCGGGCAGCATGGTGGTGAGCACCTTGCCTGTTGCAATGGACACGCGCATGGTGTCGGCGGGCGCAACACCCGGCGAGGGCGAAGGTTGGAAGGGAGGCGGCATCATGCCAAGCCCAAGGAGCGCCATCCAGCACGAAAACGCAGCAACAGCAGTACGCACAGGCACAAAGCGTGGGTGGACAAGCAATGTTCAGTACCATATACCGATGCATACGAGTTGGGTTGCTCTGCATGGCCTGGTGCGGCGCAACGATGTCGTTGGCCGCAGCACAGGAGCCGGGCGGTCTGGGGAATGCAGACCCGGAGCGCTGGGCGGTGGTGGTTGATGGTGACGCCGCGGACTGGCCCGATCTTGTGGACCCGCCCCCTGCCGATTCGGTGCGCGCTGCAGCGAAAGCCCTCACGCGGCACTATCAGCGGCAGGGCTACCTGCGTGCCACCGTCGATTCAGCAACCGTGCACACGAACACGCCCCCCCACGCCACCTTCTACCTGACGCGCGGCTCGCAAACAACCGTCGATGCCGTTCAGCTTAGTGGCCACGAGGCGCTTTCGGAGGCCGCCCTCCGCCGCGCCATGCAGCTTCGTGCAGGCGAGCCGCTCGATCAGTACATGCTCGACGCAGATCTGCGCGCGCTTCAGGAGGCATACCGGACTGAGGGCTACCCGCTCGCCACCGTGCACGTAGAGACGATCGATCCGGTGGGCGAGCACGCTGTTGCTGTGACCCTGGCCATCGACGAGGGCCCGCAGCTCTGGCTGAAGGCCGTTGAACTGGACGGCGCCGAGCGTACGAATCCTGCCTACGTGGCGCGGGCGGCGGGACTGACGTACGAGGCCCCGCTTCGCAACTACGATCCCGAGGCGCTCCGCATCGCGCTGCAGGACACGGGATTGTTTTCGCAGGTTGAGGCTCCCGCCCTGCAGGTAGACCCCGACGGCGGGGCCACGCTCACCTTTGCGCTGGAGGAGCGTCCGCCGGGCGTGTTCGACCTGGTGGTGGGCGTTCTCCCTGAGGGCGGCGCAGAAGAGAGCACCTCGTTTGTGGGATCCGGACGGCTGGAGCTGGAGAACCTGTTCGGCGGCGGACGCGAGGCGGATCTCGACCTGGACCGCCGCCCGGGCCGCTCGAGCACAGTCGATGTGCGGCTGCGCGATCCGTTCGTGCTGGGGAAGGCGCTCGATGCTGAGGTCGTCTTTGCGGGCGAGCAGCGCGATTCGTCGTATAGCGCACGCACCTACCGGGCCAGCCTGGGCTACGACGTGCGGCCCGACTGGCAGCTGCGCGGCACCGTGCGCCGCTCCGTGACGCGCCCGGGTCCGCAAGGGCAATCGTTGCAAGACGGGGCGCAGCGCGTGGCCCGCAGTCAGGTGTGGCTGGGCGGGGTGGGCCTACGCATCGATCAGACCGACCGTCGCCGCGCGCCGCGCCAGGGGCTGCGAATAGATGTGCTTGTGGAGCAGGGCCGCCAGCAGCGCACCCGCCGCACGGTGGTTGAGCGCGACACCCTGCGCTCGCAGTCCACCTCACAGCAAACGCGCCTCGACGGCCATCTACGCACCTTTTGGCCACTGGGGATACGCCACACGCTGGTGCTGGGGGCCGAAGCCCAGGCGCTGCTGGCCGATACCTACGACCCGAGCGATCTGTTTCGGCTGGGCGGGTATGAGTCGCTGCGGGGATACGACGAGGATCGCTTCTCGGGGCGCGTGGTCGGGCGCGGACTTGCGGAGTACCGCCTCCTTGTCGATCGCGTCTCGTTTGTGTTTGCATTTGCTGAGATCGGAGGCGTAGACCGGCCCGCTCTTGAAGGGCGCTCGGGGGAGGAACGCCCAGGGCGGCGGTCGTGGCATCCGAGTGCGGGGATTGGGGCCGAGCTCAGCACCGGACTTGGGCGCATCAACATCAGTTATGCGATGAACCCCGACGACGGCAGTCCCGCCAACGGACGGGTGCACGTGGGGCTGGCGGTGGCGTTGTAGGGGGAAGGCGCGACCATCAGCACCCCGGCTCTGCGAATCCTTGGTGGGAACGGCTCCAGACCTTCGCCTCCGCTTGACGCTACCCGGTGTGATGCCGATACTTGGGAATGTGCGAGGCGCATCGCCATCAGGCAAAGCCGTCGCATCCGCTACCTATTCCTAACTGTACACCAAAGATCTATGTCAAATCCACTTCGTGTTGGCGTACTCACCGGCGGGGGCGACTGCCCCGGACTCAACGCCGTCATTCGTGCTGTAACGAAGAGCCTGCTGTCGCAGTGCAACGCTGAAGTTGTAGGGATTCGCGAGGGATTCCGCGGGCTCATCGAGGGCGATACGCAGCCGCTCGAATCGCCCGATGTAAGCGGCATCTTAACGCAGGGCGGCACCATTCTGGGGGCGAGCAATAAGGCAAATCCATTTGAATACTACGCCAGCGGCGGGGCCGACGTGTCGGCGCGTACTCTGAAGGTGTATGAGCGCCTTAACCTGGATGCGATTGTGGCCATTGGAGGCGACGGCACGATGTCGATCGCGCATCGCCTGCAGAAGCTGGGGATGAACATTGTGGGCGTGCCCAAAACCATCGACAACGACCTGATGGGCACCGACCGCACGTTTGGCTTCGACACGGCCGTGCACATTGCCACGGAGGCGATGGACCGCATCCACACGACCGCGCAGAGCCATCACCGCGTGATGATCGTGGAGACGATGGGCCGCTACGCCGGGTGGATTGCGTTGCACGCGGGCGTGGCCAGCGGAGCCGACATCATCTTGATTCCAGAGCTGCCCTACGACGTAGACGAGGTCATCCGCGTCTGCCAGGAACGCGAGGAAGGGGGGCGGCAGTTTACAATCATCGCCATTGCGGAGGGCGCCAAGCCTGAAGGTGGCTCCTTTACCGTAAGCCAGCGTGTAGAAGAGAGCCACGATCCGCTGCGTCTGGGCGGGGTTGGCAAGGCGCTGGCCGAGCAGATTAAGCCGCACATTGAGAGTGAGGTGCGCACCTCGATCCTGGGGCACATGCAACGCGGCGGCACGCCCACCGCGTACGATCGTACGCTATCCACAGCTTTTGGCGCACACGCGGCTGAGCTAGTAGCCGAAGAAATCTTCGGCGTGATGGTCGCGCGTCAGGAAAGCCGCTTTACGCACATTCCGCTCGAAGACGTGGCCGACGAAACGCGCACTGTGCCTCGCAACGCCCCGCTCATCGCCTCGGGCGTGGCTATGGGCACCTCGTTTGGCGTGACGGATCTGGATGTGTGCATGCGTGAAGCAACGATTATGCCGTAGTTGGGTCGCCCTGCTCTTGGATTGAGACGCCCGGGCCGTATCTGTTTAGCGGGCTTCAATGAACGCCCGGGGACCGCTTGCGTCCCCGGCTATCTTGTGCCGAACGCTATTGGCGTCTCATGCGGTGAGTCGCTAAACGCGTACCCCGGGCCGGCACAGGCAGTGGTTATCTATATGCTTGCTTCTCTCACCCCTGATATTGAATGTTTTACCTCCGTCTGTTGTAACGCGGGTATATACATCCATCAGGTACACCCTGTTTTCATCCACAGGATCTGCAATCACTTCCTGGTAATAGT
>NZ_JAWOAR010000033.1:0-12428 GCF_046498435.1 Longimonas sp.
GCCATGATGCGTTTTGCTACGCTTACGTCCATTGTACGTGAGATGCTGCTCGCTGCATCGCTTACTCCGATCTGCCGGCCTCGTTTTGAGATGCTGTGGGCTGGCGCACGGTATGCCTGGGTAGTGAGCCTTGCGCTTTTGTTTGCCACGGCTGGGCTCGCCCCAGCGGCATCGGCCCAGACCGTGTACCACGTTACCGAAGACGGCACGGGCGACGGCTCGTCGTGGAGCAACGCCACCTCGCTGTCGGATGCGTTAAGCAGTGCCACGGGCAGCGATGCGATCGTCATTGCTGAAGGGCGCTATCTGCCCACGGATGATGCCTCGGACCCTGACGCTCGATTCGAGATTACGGGTGCGCAAGACGGCCTTGCTGTGTATGGCGGATGGAGCGGCACGGAGACGTTCACAGGCATCGCAGATGTCGAAAGTCAACTCGACAGCCGCGACCTGGAGGCGAATCCAACCGTGCTCTCGGGCGATATCGACAACAACGACGCCACCAACGGCGACGGCATCACCGAAACCGCCAGTGACATTAGCGGAAGCAACAGCAACACGGTGCTCTACCTGGACGGCAGTTCGGGCGGCACCATCACGTCCAGCACAGTGGTAGACGGGGTGACGCTAACGGGGGGACAGATTCCTGACGGCGAATCGTTAGGTGATCCTTCTCCTGTGGATTCTGGAGGTGGGGTCTATTGCAACGGGGAGGAGAACGGAAACGAATGCAGCCCGACCTTCCGAAATGTCGACTTTACAGGAAACAAGTCTGGGTTTGGTGGCGGTCTTTACAATAGCTCCCAAAACGGCGGCACCAGCCGCCCCACGCTAAAGCGCGTTCGTTTTCATGGGAACGACGCTACAGAATCGGGATTTGGGGCGGGCGGCGGAATTTTTACTGCATCAGATAATGAGGGCACAGGAAGCATTACACTCACCGAGGCACGCTTCACGGAGAACAGCGCTGGAGACGGCGGCGCCGTGTACATTTCCGTGAGTGATCCGGATACTGATGTGCACCTCACGATCACCCAATCCGTTTTTGCGGAGAATGACGCCTCTGATGGAGGAGCCATCTATAGCTCCGCAAGGGCCAGCGCTGTCCTGTCTTCGACTATTACCAACTCTGTATTTGCCAACAACGCAGCAGAACAAGAGGGGGGAGCCATAATAAACAGATCTGACGACGATGGACCTGGAACAGCCGATCTGCAGGTTATAAACACCTTATTTACAGGTAATGAGGCGACGGACAATAACCTCGGTATAGGAGGAGCCGTTTACACCACGGACCACACGCCCGACGAACGTATCGTATTTACAAATAGCACATTCGTTGACAACACAGGATTAGACGGAGCAGCTGTTTACGCGTCTGGAGCCAGATTGGAAGACCCCGCTACCGTAGAGTTTTCCAACAGCATTGTGTGGGGCAACACGGCATCCGGCGACCCAGGACTGTCGATTGAAACAGACATTTCAGAAACGACATTTCGCGCCAATCTTGTAGAGGATGGCGTAAATGGTCCGCGTGTTGGCGGCTCAGGGGATATCATCGATGACGGGGGCAACCTGAGTGAACGGCCCCAGTTTGCGGATATTGATGCTCCTGCTGGCGCAGACCAAACGTTTGCCACCGGCGATGACGGACTACGCCTTCAGTTCAACTCTCCGGCCGTAGATGCGGGCGACGACACCGCACTGCCCGATAGCATCACGACCGACCTGGTAGGCAACGAACGCATCCAGGATGGCAATGAAGATGGCACGACGGCCGCCTCTCTCGGGCCCTACGAGGAGGCGGTGCCAGGGGCGAGCCTGCGTCTGTCGTCGGAGCCAGCGGCAAAAACCGCCCGCTTCACGCTGACCAACGTGGGCAATGCGGGCGTTACCGGCGCTGAGGTCGACCTCGGGCTTCCCGCGGGCGTGTCGGCCTCGTCGCCCAGCGGCGCGGGCACCGTCAGCAGTGGCACGTGGACCGTCGATGTGCCCGCCGATGACTCGGTTTCGGTGACCGTGTCGCTCACCCGCGATGAAAGCGCCAGCGACGGGCTGCTGACCCCGACTGCCCAACTTGACATCGATAGCTACACGGTTAGTGAGGGTGGCACCGACTCCACGCGGCCCGAAGACGCTGAGGCCGATTGGCCGCTGCTTGAGCCGCCCTACGGTTCGGGCACCGCGCTCGCATTTGACCGCAGCAACGAGACCTATCTGCAGGCGGATGCAGTGAGCAGTGCACTGGCCGATGAAGCCTTTACCATGGAAGCCTGGGTGCGCCCCACCGGCACCAACGACCAGGCTGAAGGCGTGCTCTCGCTCCACGACGCCGATGGCAACGTGCGAAATGTGCTCTTCTACGAGCATGAGGGCACCGGTAGCACCAGCACTGGGCGCTTTCGCTACGACGACCCCGATAGCGGCTCCACCTATAGCAGCGATGCCTTTGCGGCCGGAGAGTGGCACCACGTCGCCGTGGTCGTCCGCGATGACGATACTGGCGCGCTCTACGTCAACGGCACCGAAGAGGCGACCTTTACCACCAGCACGCGCCCCGCCTCCGACGGGCAGTTTACCATCGGGCAGGCCTGGAGCGACGACACCGCCAGCAATTTCTTGGGCGGATCTGTCGATGAGGTGCGCCTGTGGAGCACAGCGCGCACCGCCGAGGAACTGCGCACCACCCAACACGAAACTGTTGACACCATACAGCCCGACCTGGCCGCCTACTATCGCTTTGACGCTGCGCAGTCGGACCAGCGCCGAGACGCAGATTTCTCGGGCACCACCGCCTACGACCTGGCCCGCGGACGCAATGCCACGCACGTGAACGACCCGCAGTGGACCGGGAACAGTGCGCCGCTCGGGCAGGAAAGCGTGGTTGTGGCGGCCGACGAAACCGCGTCGATTGGTCCCGCCGATGCACAACTCACCGTGACCAGCACCGAGGCGCGCACGACGCTCTACCGCTACGGCGACCCCAGTGCTGAGGTCTTCACGAGCGAGGCGGTGCCTTTCCCGAACAACGAGCGCACCAACGTGGTGTGGGGCGCGGCGCCCACGGGCGCTGCCGACCTGGAGCTGGCGTATGACAACGTCACCGTGCCCAACGAGTCCGAGGTCGGGCTGGGCGCGCGGCGCTCGCCCGCTGATCCGTGGCAGGTGCGCCCCGAAGATCTCGATGGAGGGTCGGTTACGGTTTCCGATCTGGAGGCCCCCGGCGAGTTGACCCTGTACGACAACCGCCCGCGCGTCCTCTACGTGGATGAAAGTGCGTCGGGAGCGGGCAACGGTTCGTCGTGGGACGATGCCTACCCCAAACTGGCTACCGCCCTCCGTCTGGCGACAGCAAATGACATGATCGTGGTCGCTGAAGGGCGCTACCTACCCACGGATGACGCCACTGACCCCGATGCCACGTTCGAAATCGATGGCGCGAAAAACGGGCTTGCCGTCTACGGCGGCTGGGCGGGCACCGAGTCGTTCGAGGGGCCCGATGATGTGGAGAGCCAGCTCGACACGCGTGACATCGACGCCAACCCGGTGGTCCTTTCCGGCGACATCGACGACAATGACACGACCACCGACGGCGTCACTGAAACCGCCAGCGACATCAGCGGCACGAACAGCCACACGGTATTGCACCTGGACGGGGCCACCAGCAGCCCGATCACCGACGCCACCGTGCTGGATGGACTTGTGATCACCGGTGGGCAGGCCAACGGCGATTCGGGGAGTGCCGCAGACAAGGGCGGCGGCGCGTATTGCGACGGTGCAGGCACGGGCAGCGAATGCAGTCCCACCCTGGAAAACCTCACGTTTGCAGGCAACACCGCCTCCGATTCGGGAGGTGCACTACTGAACAGTGGAACAAGCAGCGGGGTGAGTAGCCCACGCATTACAAACACTGCCTTTACGGGGAATCAGTCCGGCGGCGGGGGCGGCGCACTGCTGAACGACGGCAGCGATGATGGCACAAGCAGCCCGCCGTTGACCAATGTCACCTTTACAGACAACCTCTCTGAAGACGACGGGGGCGCAATCTACAGCGCGGCTCGTACGAACGGGACCAGCCAGCTCGAAATCACGGATGCGGTGTTCGCCGACAACACTGCGCGCGCAGGGGGCGGGGCTATCTACAGCGACGGCGATTCGGGAGGCAGCGTACGGCTACGCATCGACCAGGCGCGCTTTACGTCGAATGCTGCGGATCGCGGCTCCACGTCCCTTGCCAACAGTGGCGGTGCGCTCTACATCAGGGGCGACGATGCAACGCTTGAGATCACCGCAGCGGCCTTCCACGACAACTACGTAGTCAGCGGCCCTGGCGGGGCCGTTCGCATGTTCTGGTCGGAGAGCAGCACCGGACATCTCCAGATGGATCGCGTCACATTTGCTGGAAATTCGGCGAACGGTGGAGGCGCTCTTTCCACCTCCCTCGGTAGCAATACCGATTTCGATATTCAAAATGCTGCCTTCACAAGCAACGAGGCTGTTTCCACAGGGGGCGCCGTCACGTTCAGCGCAGGTGGAAGCAACGCGAGCGCTACGGTAACAATTGCAAACGCCCTTTTTGCAGACAACACGGCTAGCAATCCCGATGGGGAATCGTTGGGAGGCGCTATTCGAAGCAACACGTCTGAAGAAGGCACAGTCAACATCGACTTCATCAACACCACCTTCGCGACCAACAGCGCCGATAGGGGCGGGGCGTTGTATGCCCGGCGCGCAGATGCAAGCGATGACGAACCCCCATTTTATGAGGAACCAGGTGGGCCCAACGAGGTCACGCTTACCAACAGCATCCTCTGGGGAAATACCGCTTCCACCAGCGGCGGTGCTACCTATAACGAGGGCGGCACTGTCACTCTGGGATACACGCTCATTGAGGGCGGCGTCAACGGTCCAAACACCGGCGGCGATGAAAACGAGGACAACGGCGATACCCTCGATGCCGACCCCCTGTTTGCCGATGCGACCCGCCCCCGGGGCCCCGACGACTCGCTCCGCACCGTTGACGATGGCCTGCGCCTCCAACCCGGCTCGCCCGCGCTTAACGCCGGCGACACCAGCGCACTGCCCGCTGACATGGACACCGACCTGTTGGGCGAAGACCGGGTGCAGGGCGGCACCGTGAGCTTGGGCGCTTACGAACGTTCGCTCTACGACGGGCCCGTCTACCACGTCGATGCCGACGCCTCGGGCACCGGCGATGGCTCTTCGTTCGACCTGGCCCTGCCGGATCTGCAAACTGCCCTTGACGCGGCCACCGGCGACGATGTGATCGTGGTGGCCGGCGGGCGGTACCTGCCAACGGACGATGCCTCCGACCGCGACGCGCGCTTTGAAATCAGCGGGTCCCAGGACGGCCTTGCCATCTACGGCGGGTGGACTGGCACGGAGACGTTCACTGATGTATCCGACGTGGAGAGCCAACTCGACAGCCGCGACCTGCGCGCGAACCGCACCGTGCTCTCCGGCGACATCAACGACAACGACGACACTAACAGCGATGGCGTGACGGAAACCACCGAAGACATTGACGGCGCTACGGATGTCGCCGATGGAGAAAACAGCTATACCGTGCTCTACCTCGACGGCGCCACGGGCGGCAACACAATCACGACCGATACCGTGCTCGACGGGCTGACCATTACCGGAGGGCAGGCCAGTACGAGCGGAGACCCTGCGTCCCTATCGGGCGGCGGCATCTTTTGCGACGGAAACAACCGCGATGCAACAAGCGCATGCAGCCCAACGATTGCCAACTCTGTCTTTGCGGGCAACTATGCTTATACGTTTGGAGGAGGCTTGTATAATGATGGGCAATTCGGCACCAGCAGTCCGCACATTGCCAACACAGCCTTCACCCACAACGCGTCCGACCTTTCCGGCGGTGCGATTTCCAACGATGGCACCCGAGGCGGCACGGCCAGCCCGCAGATCGAAACCGCGGTGTTCGCCAACAATGCAGCCTACTTCGAGGGCGGCGCGATGTATAACTACGGCGGTGATACCACCGTGGAAGGCGGAACGAGTAGTCCCACCATCACAAACACGGTGTTCGTCAACAACACCGCCAATAGTGGAGGCGCCATATACAGCATTGGGCAGGCGGGCGTAAGCAGCCCCCAGATCACAAATTCTACGTTCACGGGGAATTATGCCGACCGCGAGGGCGGGGCGCTCCTGAACTTTGGTGATGACGGCACCAGCACGCCGGTGCTTACCAACAGCATCCTATGGGGGAACGAGGCCGATATCAACGAGAAGCGAGACGGCGGCGAGATACGCAACAACAGCGCCTCGGCTACCCTGCAGTACACGCTCATTGAGGGCGGGGTGAATGGAGACGGCGTTGGGGGCGATCCCAACACCGACGACGGCGGTAACCTCGATGCCGATCCGCAGTTTGTGGATGCGAGCAATCCGCCCGGCGATGACGACCGCTTCGGCACCGACGACGACGGGCTGCGCCTGGGCGCGGGCTCTCCGGCACTGGCCCGTGGCACCTATGCTCCGTTTGCAACTGACGGCGTAGCGAGCACCCTCTCCACTGATCTCGCGGGCCGCGATCGCATCTTTGGCGCCCGCCCCGACCTCGGGGCCTACGAACGCACTGAGGTCGAAACCACCGACACAGACATTGCCGACGCCAGCGGGCTGCTCGGCTACCTGGATCCGAATGGATTCGAGGGGCTCGTGCTGCTACGCGACAACGACGCCACCGACGGCAGCCTCACGCTCACCCGCAGCGATACCGCGCCCAGCGATCCCGGCGGCGAGCTGCCCGATAACGTCGCGCCCTTCACCTGGACGGTAGAGGCCACCGATCTCGACGCCGATCCCACGTACGACCTGGTCGTGGAAACCGGTTCTATCGGAGGCATTGGCGACTTCGACGCGCTCCAGCTCTACAAGTCCGACGATGGCGGCACCACCTGGAACCGGGTCGATAACCTGGGCGGCACAATCGTTCGCGACGCCGACCGGAGCGTTGTGGCCGTGCAAGACCTGACGGGCTTTAGCCAGTTTGCCCTTGCCAGTAGCGAGGCCGACAATCCGCTGCCGGTTGAACTGGCTCAGATGGAAGCCACTTACGACGGGGGCGATCGTGAGCGTGTAACCGTTGAGTGGGAAACCCGCTCCGAGACGGATAATGCCGGTTTCGAAGTACAGCGCCGGGTCGCTGATGTCGCAGACAATTCGGGCGACTGGAAGACACTCACCACCCTCAACGGTGCCGGTACCACCGACGAGCCGCAGTCCTACCGTTTCGAAGACACGGACCTGCCCTACGCTGCCGATAGCCTGCGCTACCGCCTGCGTCAGCTCGACGCCGATGGCGACGCCACGCTTAGCGATCCGGTGACCGTAGCCCGAAATGTCGACCAGGCCGAGCTGCTACCCACCTACCCCAACCCGGCGCGCTCACAGGCCACAATCCGATACGCCGTGCCCGAGCGGCAGGAGGTGCGCATTGAACTCTACGACGTGCTGGGACGCCGCGTGCAAACGGTCGTTGACGATCGCGCAGAGGGGCGCACCGAACAGACGATTGACGTGAGCGACCTGGCCAGCGGCACCTACTTCCTGCGGATGCAGACCGAGGGCCACACCGAAACCCAGCGCATCACCGTTGTGCGGTAGCAGCGGGCGGTACCAGAGATATAGCCGGACGCCCTCTGGGTGGGAAGTCGCGAAACACGTACCAGGGAGGAAGGAACCACCGGACACCCTCATGAAGTCCCTCTCAGAGGAGGAGGAGGATGTAGGGGGAGGGATCCCGTGTGCTCAAACGACCCAAACAATCACGCGTGAGACAGCACGACTGCTCTGTCAACCCTCATTTTGATAGTTGCCCTGGCATCAGCCCCCAACGAAGCGTGTCATGGTGAGCAGAGGCCGACGCAGGAGCCCCGACCGCTGTCGAGGGGAGCCATCTCCCTGGCGTTCAGCGCTGTTTCTTCGCCTGGGATCAGCACCGCCCCCAACCGTCATCCTGAACTTGATTCAGGATCCAGTCTACCGTTGTGCCACAGGTCAATGGTTGGGTTGCTCACGCGAATGAATGTCATGGAAGTCCACAAAAGTCCCCGAATCAGCTCCCGACGGCTGTCGGGATGGTCCAAGATGACTATAACGTGGGAGCCCATACGTTACCCCATAAATTATCTGTGACAACGGGTTGTGCTATAGGTTCAGAAGTCGCACAGCCCCCCAACGCCCGTCATCCAGATCCTGAATCGAGTTCAGGACAGGCAAGGCGCCCCTGGCGCCGCTGATCCGGGATCCATTCGTCGTTTGAGGGCGAACGCACTCTGCTAACGCATCTCTCCATTGGGGCATGGATCCCAGATCGTCGCTCCGCTCCGTCTGGGATGACGGTGTGGGGGCATAAACAAGCATTTCTGTATGTTCAACAGCGATCAGATGTATAGCACAACGCATTCTCAGTCTGCGTCATTCGATTACGGGCATAACTTACTCCGTTCGTTTCCAGCTCTGCGGCGATAGAACGCCTTGTCAGGGATGACAATTAGGGCCCGAATAGATCTGACAGGTCTCGAAAGACCTGTCAGATCTTTATCATCAAAAAAGCCCGGCGCCTTCGGAAAGGGCCGGGCTTTTGCGTTCCTTTGTGATGTGGTGGAGCGTGAAGTTACTCGACGCGTACGCGCTGACGACCAATCTTGTAGCTGCCGCTTTTGGCGCGCACCTGCTGAACATATTCGCTCGGCACATCCACCATGGTGTGGCTGGGATGGATGTCGATGCGTCCAATGGCGCTTCCAGGCATCTTCGTGGCGCTGGCCAGCGTGCCTACGATCTGCCCCGGACGCGTGTTGTTGCGTTTGCCGGTGTTCAGGCGCAGGCGCACCATGCCGTCTTCGTGCGAGTCGGCGGGGCGTGCGGCTTGCTTGGGTGCGTTATCCTGACGTTGCGTGGCTTTGCGCCGCGTGCGGGCCTCGTGGAGTGCGGCGGCGGCAATGGCAGCCGGGTCGTGCCCTTCGTCGACGAGTGCATCGACAATGTCGCGTTCGCGGCGGGGGTCGTGGGCGGCCATCCAGGTGGCCACCTCGGCGCGGAGCGTGGCGTCGCGGTGGGCCTGCACCTGGGCATCGCTTGGCACATCGGTGCGCTCAATGGTGCGTTTGATGTGCCGCTCGGTCTGCTTCAGGCGCTTGCGGCGGTTGGGCGTGACAAGTGTAAGCGCGGTCCCCGATCGTCCGGCGCGTCCGGTACGGCCTACGCGGTGCACGTACACCTGCGGGTCGCGCGGCAGGTTGTAGTTGAAGACGTGCGACACGTGGTCAATGTCGAGTCCACGCGCAGCCACGTTGGTGCCCACCAGAATAGTGATGTTGCTGTTGCGGAAGCGGTCGAGCATGCGCTGCCGTTCGGGCTGATCCATCTCGCCGTTAAGCGCGCCGGCGTTGTATCCGTTCGACTGCAAGGTATCGGCCAGGCGAAACGTGTCGTTGCGGGTGCGGGCAAAGACAATGGCGCTGGTGATGTCTTCCGTTTCCAGCAAACGCATGAGCGCGGGGGTGCGGTCGCGCTTCGCGACCGGGTAATAGCGCTGTTCGATGCTGGACACAGTACGCTCTTTCGGCTCCAGGCGGCACGACGCAGGATTGTCGAGTTGCTGCTTGGCCAGACGCTGAAAATCGTTCGACATGGTGGCCGAGAAGAAGGCCGTTTGGCGCTCGCTGGGCGTAGCCGCAAGGATGGCTTTGATATCCTCGATAAAGCCCATGCTAAGCATCTCGTCGGCCTCGTCGAGCACAGCCACCTGCACAGCGCTCAGGTCGAGTGCACCTTTGCGAATCAGGTCGAGCATGCGTCCGGGCGTGCCCACAACAACGTCAACGCCCTTGTCGAGGCGTCGGGTCTGGCGATGGTACGGCTGTCCGCCATAGATAGGCAGCACGCGGATATCCAGGCGATTGCCGTAGGCGTAGACGGCCTCAGCAACCTGCTTGGCGAGTTCACGCGTGGGCGTTACGACAATACCACGCAGCGTGCCGGTGCCTTCGCCTAAGGTGTGAATCATGGGAAGCGCAAAGGCAGCGGTTTTGCCCATGCCCGTCTGGGCCTGGCCCACCACGTCGCGTCCGGCGAGCATGGAGGGAATGAGCGCTTCTTGAATCGGCGTGGGGGTGGTGTAGCCCCGGTCGCTTACGGTGTCGGCAAGGGTGGAACTCAGCCCAAGGGCTGTAAAAGGGGTAGACATAAAGGGGAAAGCAATACAGAACGAAAGGCCGAGAGATGGGAACTGGCGGCCGAGTGCAAATATGATCCGCCACTTCGTCCTGTGCAAGCAATGAGCGACAGACCGCACGTAGAGATGTGGGGCGTCGGCTCCTCCAATCGAGTCGGACGACCCAAGTGCGGAAACTACACCTACGTATAAGCCGCCAGCGCGTGGGGGATGTGGAGGGCGCGTCTGCTTCCCGCGAACACTGCGCGGAGTTGGGCGGCAGTGCAGGGTAGACGGAGATTGGAAGCATCCCCGGCGCAGGCGAACGGAGGACCGTTCGCCTCATTATTGAGCGGGCTATCACTCAACACCCATCCCCTCCTCGATCGTGTGCGCAACGAACCAATAGCCGGTGCGTACGGATTGTCCCGTGTTTCTGTAAATCAACCCTCACATGCCTGTGCCCAACGACCTGCTCAACGCGGTTCAGTTTGACGACGACGGCTTAGTGGCCGCCATTGCCCAGGACCACGACACCGGCGATGTCCTCATGATGGCCTATATGACCGCGGAAACGCTGCACGAAACGCTGGAAACTGGACGCATGGTGTACTGGAGCCGCTCACGGCAGGCGGTGTGGCGCAAGGGCGAAACCAGTGGCAACGTGCAGCATGTGCATGCCGCGCACCTGGACTGCGACGGCGATGTGCTACTCTTTCAGGTCGAGCAGGTGGGCGATGCTGCGTGTCACACCGGACACCGGTCGTGCTTCTATCGCCGGGTGGAACGCGATGGCTCGCTCGTGAATGACGGCACCAAGGTGTTCGATCCTGATGAAGTCTACGGCGCATAGGCACAGGCCTTTGCCTCTCCTCAGATTACCTCTGATACGCTCATGGCTACCGACACGAATGAACGGAGCACGACCTGGCACATTGCGCTGTTTCTGAGCGTACTGGTGCTGTGCGAAGGCGTTGGCGCACTGGCTGGATACGTAACGCAGGGTCCGGTACAGACGTGGTATCCCACCCTCAACAAGCCGTTTTTTACGCCGCCCGACTGGCTCTTTGCGCCGGCGTGGATCACGCTTTACGCGATGATGGCCGCCGCGTGGTACCTGGTGCTGCGCCGCGGATGGTCTGCCCCCGGCGTGAAAGGGGCCAGCACCGCATTCCTTGTGCAACTCGTGCTTAACGGGACCTGGTCGTTCGTTTTCTTCGGGATGCAATCCATTGCGGGCGGACTCGTCGTCATCATTGCGCTACTCCTGGCCATCCGGTGGACGCTCAAACGCTTCTACCCGATCAGCCCAACGGCCTTCTGGTTACTGATGCCGTATCTGCTGTGGGTCATGTACGCCACGCTGCTCAACGGCACGCTCTGGATGATGAACTGAGAACCTAAGGAGTTCTGGGGACTCACCAGAAATTGGGCAAGTGCAGAAGCGTTGACAAGCAGGAGAGAGTTTGGGGGAAACGGATGGGTGGAAGGGTGGAAGGGTGGAAGTTTTTTCAACCTTCCGTTCACGCTTCCATCCCTCCATTCTCAACGGGGTATGTGGAATTGGTATAATTCCTGTGATACTCGTCGCAAGGCTCTGCCTTGGTACGTGTTTAGCGCAGGAAGAAACAGGGGCAAGCGCGCCGCCCGAAGCCGCTCCCCTCTCCAGGCGCCCCTTTGCAGGCGTGGCGGCATTGCTTTCCAACAGGTCATCCTGAGATGCTTCACTGCGTTCAGCATGACGACAGAGGAGGGAGCACCTCACAATGCCGAGCTGTTGTTCGCGCCCCCACGTCATCCTGACGCCCTTGGTCAGAAGGGTCACGCCTCCTCGCATGGCACAACCAGCATGACCTACGGCCCCTCTGTCCCGCTCTAACCTGGCCTAAACACCGCCCGGCACAGGTTCGCAGGCTACAAGTCGCTAAGCACATACCTGCCTTGTGACGCACTTTTTAGGGGCTCTGCCTCGTACAGAGTGCCCGAAACGGTTGCATTGCGAGAGCTTGGGCGGACGCGGGAGCATCCTCATGTTTTCGTCAACGCAGGAGCGTTGACGCCAGGAGAAAGTGTTGGGCAGAAGGCGCCACTCGTCGCAAGGATCTGCCTTGGTATCTGTTTAGCCCCCTCGTCGCATGGCACAAAAAGCATGACCTTCGGCCCCTCTGCCGTGCAACGCAGGCTCTTCAGGGGCTCTGCCCCGTACGCCGGTAGATCCTGC
>NZ_JAWOAR010000083.1:0-2952 GCF_046498435.1 Longimonas sp.
GGACTCGGTGATCGACAACGTGTTTGTCCACCGCGCGCGCATGCGCATGGGGACCGCGCTGGGCGAGAAGATCCGGCGCATCTGGCCGGACCATGACATCGACGTGATCGTGCCGATCCCGGACACCGGGCGCACGGTGGCCCTGGAGATGGCGCATGAACTGAATATCAAGTACCGCGAGGGGTTCATCAGCCGGTGACGACAATGGGCTCTTCGTTTTGGATGGAGCTTTGCAGCTCAGACCAGGTGGCGGGTCCGCTGGAAGCCAGCACCTCAAACCCTTCAATGTCATTGTTCGAGAGGATCTCGCGTGTCTGCTCGTTAACGGCTGCTCCCGACTCGATGCCGTGGATGCGTCCGTCTAGGGCTTCGCGGTGATCGGCCAGATCCTCAACACTCTCAATATCAGTGTAGGTAGGGACCGTCAGCCCAACGGTGGTGCGATCGTACCACTGCCCAATTTTCTGCAGATCGCCTTGATGCTCCTCCCACGAGGTGCTGTGTGTCGTAGGAAGCCAGGCCTCAACAAACACATCGGCTCCGCCCGAGGCAACGGACGTGAAGGCCGTACCGCCGCCGGTGACCTCGCTCATCTGCTCTACGTTCATGTCAAGGCTATCCTGGAGCACCTCGTGCATGACGTGGGCCATGGCGATGCCTTCTACCCAGTTTACGTAGACCAGGCTGATATCGCTTTCTGCGCCGTCGGTGCCAGTATCGGATGAACCGCATCCGGCCAGCAGCAGTCCGCTAATGCCAAGAAGCACCGCAGCAACAGCGGTTGCAAACCAGGGAGAGGATGATGAAGAGTGCGGAACGTGGTTGGTGTTCATCATATGTCGGTAGCGCATTTGTCAGGGAAAACAGGTGGGGGCGCAAGGCAGGGGTAGGTCTGGTCCTGTTGCGCTGTGTGATGCAGGATTGTTATAGACACGAGCACCCAATGAGTGCGGGTGCAAATAGTTTATCTAACAGCGTAAAGTTTGTATAATCCTCCCTTATATTTCGGCATGTTACGAAGGAATAACGGTTGGGCGTGGGTATGACGAAGCCTACGAGAATCCTCAGGAGGATTCTGCTGATCCACTTGCGGTGGCGGCTTGTTCACCGATGGACTGCGTGATGCGGTCGAGGTAGATGGCCAGGATGACGATAGCGAGTCCGCCGTTGAATCCGTCGGCAATTTGGAGTTGGGTGACGCCGCGCACGACCGGCCCGCCCAGGCCCTCCGCCCCAATAAGCGCCGCAATGACGACCATAGACAGCGCCAGCATGATGGTCTGGTTCACGCCTGCCATGATGGTGGGAAGCGCTACGGGCAGTTCCACCTTGAACAGCGTTTGGCGGGTGGTGGCGCCAAAGGATCGTGAGGCTTCGACAACCTCCTCGGGCACCTCGCGGATGCCGAGGTTTGTAAGCCGCACCACCGGCGGCGTGGCAAAGATAAAGGTAGCAATGACACCAGGCACCTTGCCGAGTCCGAAGAGCAGCACGGCTGGAATCAGATACACGAATGCGGGCATGGTCTGCATGAAGTCGAGCACGGGGCGCACACTCTGGTTTACGGCGTTATTCTTCGAGGCCCAGATGCCTACCGGAATACCGACGATTAGGCAGAGTAGCGTAGCGATGAGCGTAAGTGCTACGGTCTGCATGAGGAGCTCCCAGAAGCCCATGCCAAAGACAAGCGTCGTATCCCAAAACGGGAGTGGGAGCGTTACCTGGTCGATGAGCAGCAAGCCGATGAAGCTGAACGCGGCCATGCCGCGCGAGCAGGTCCACCACGCCAGGGCGGTAAGCAGGGCAACCATCACGTAGCTGGGGGGATAGAGTAGCGCCGCCTCCAGTCCGTTAATGAGCAGCGTAATGAACTGTGTGATGGCGTCGAAGAACGGGGAGAAGTTAGCGGTAAGCCACTGAATGAGCGACTCAAACTCTTCACCAATATCAAATTCAATCACAGCGCTGGTATCCGTTATTGCAAGAAAAACGCATAAGCATCCCGCAGTTTGAAGACAGGAGGATGTCCAGGGGATGCACGGGAGAGGAGAGCGTTATGCAGACTCGGCTGCGGGGGTAACCTCGCCATCAAGCGTGCGACTGACGTGAGCCTTCTCGGGCGTGGCGTCTTTGTTGAGGGCCCCGGACTCCATCAGGTTCTCGATGTTGGTGGTGACTTCCGACAGAATGGAGGCACGGTCTACCACGCCCACGAGCTCATCGTTGTCATTGAGAATGGCCACAGGCAGGTCGGCTTCGAACACGACGGGCAGCAGTGCCGCCACCGGTGTGTTCTCGTGTGCCGTGGGCACATCGCGGGTGAGGGTCTCGTGCAGGTCGGAGCGGTCTTTCGTGCGCAGATCGACGGCATCGTCGAGGTGAACAATGCCCAGGAGACGCTGGTCGGCATCCACCGCATAGACCAGGTCGGTGCCCTCGCTGCGCATCTTGCGAATAGCGACGGCGGGGCCGTGCGGCTGCTCTTCGGATGTGGCGTCGGCCAGGTGCACGGTGGGATACGACCGCATGAGCGTGGATGCCTGAATGACGCGCGTGCGATCTACGTCTTGCACGAACGAGCGCACGTACTCGTCGGCGGGCTCGGTGAGGATCTCCTCGGGCGTGCCCACCTGTACGATGCGCCCGGACTTCATAATGGCTACGCGGTCGCCAATCTTGAGCGCTTCGTCCAGGTCGTGTGTCACGAACAAAATGGTTTCCTGCATCTCCTGCTGCAAGTTCAGCAGCTCGTTCTGCATCTCGCTGCGGATGAGCGGATCGAGTGCGCTAAACGGCTCATCCATCAGCAAGATGCTGGGGTCATTGGCCAGGGCGCGGGCCAAGCCTACGCGCTGTTGCATGCCCCCAGAGAGCGCATCGGGGGTGTGGTTCTCGTATCCGCTAAGTCCAACCAAGTCAATGGCTTCCTTGGCGCGTTTGCTTCGCGTTTCC
>NZ_JAWOAR010000129.1:0-3738 GCF_046498435.1 Longimonas sp.
CTACGATGTTCTTGGCCACGTGGCGTGCAGCATAGGCAGCGCTGCGGTCCACCTTCGAGGGGTCTTTGCCACTAAAGGCCCCGCCGCCGTGGCCGCCCTTGCCGCCATACGTATCCACAATGATCTTACGTCCGGTCAGGCCCGCGTCGCCGTGAGGGCCGCCGATCACGAAGCGTCCGGTGGGATTCACATGCAGCACCAGGTCGTCGTCGATGAGCTCCTCGTAGCGCTCGCCAAAGGCGCGAGGCAGCAGGATGTTTTGTACATCGTCTCTGATGCGCTTCTGATTGATGCCTTCGTCGTGCTGAGTGGAGACCACCACGGTGTCGATGCGGCGCGGCGTAACGCGGTCGTCTTCGTATTCGACAGTGACCTGGCTTTTGCTGTCGGGGCGCAGGTAGCTCATCTGGTCGGTTTGCTTACGGATGTGCGCCAGCTCTTTCATGAGCCGGTGCGCATAGGTAATGGCCATCGGCATGAGCTCCTTCGTCTCTTGGCAAGCGTAACCAAACATAAGGCCCTGATCGCCGGCCCCCTGCTCTTCTTTGCCGTCCACGCCGAGGCTGATGTCGCTGCTCTGCTCATGGATGCTGCTCAGCACGCCGCACGACTCGGCATCGAAGCGCAGGCGCGGATCGGTATAGCCAATGTCGCGGATTACGTTGCGAGCGGTTTCGCGTACATCAACGTACGATTCGGTCGTTACCTCGCCCGCCAGCACCACCAGACCGGTGGTAACCATGGTTTCGACCGCCACGCGGCTGTGCGGGTCATCGGCGAGAAGCGAGTCAAGAACAGCATCAGAAATCTGGTCGGCCACTTTGTCGGGGTGTCCCTCCGACACCGACTCAGATGTGAACAGGTAAGCCATAAGGTAAAGCGCGTACAGGGTGATCAGAACGAAAGAAACGGCCCCGCCACAAGGGACGCAGACCGCGAATCGCATCGTGAACGAGCGTTGCCGCACAGGGTTCGCTTCTGCAGAAGATCCCGCTCTTGTGTATCTGATATGTGAGACGGTGCATTACTCCTCCAGGTCGAAGCGCTGCTGCACACTGCTGTAATCGGACCAGTTGACCCCGGCGGTGGTAGCGGCCCGCGCATCCGCCACAACAATTTTGACAGTGCGGTCGCGAGCAAAGTCGAGGGCGAACGGCGCCGAGGCTTCGTAGAAAACCTGCACCAGTCCCACGTTCCAGGCATAGCCGAGCGTGAGCGTGTAGTCGACCGCGTCCACATCGGGCGATTCGTCCCCGAAGGTGTAGGGCATGGCCGTCCATGTGTCGTTATCGGCCAGATAGTACGCCTGCACGAAGCCGTTGTCGTCTACACTGTCGGTGATTTCGGGGAAGTCGTAGTTTTGGAAGAGCACGAGCCCGTCCTCGCTTTCGGACGCGTCATCGACATCAAACGAAACCTCGAAGGTTTCAACGAGCGCGCCTGCGGGGCCAGCCGGTCCCTGTGGACCTTGCGGACCTTGCGGGCCGGTGGGGCCTTCGCATCCAACGAGCACAACAACGAGCACAACGGCGAGGAGCACGGGAGCAAGCAGTAAGCGAAACGTAGACATAAAGGCATGTGAGTCAAGAGGAAAGAGTACGCAAGCGTCCGGCATCAGACCGGCGCATTCATGCAGACGCACAGACGGGCGGATTCGTCACGTGCTGCACGACAAACATCGGCAACGTCACACAAGATGGTTCGTTGGGATACCAAGTGTAGCCTTCGCATCCACCTGTACGTGCCCGTGTCGCTATCGAACCAGCAGCGCTTCAAGATTTTCTCGGATCCGGTACACGGGTTTATCTCGGTGCCCAAGAATCTGCTCATGGAGCTGATTCAGACGCCCGAGGTGCAGCGGCTGCGGCGCATTCGGCAGCTTGGGGTGGGGCACCTGGTGTTTCCGGGGGCCGAGCACACGCGCTTCAACCACGCGCTGGGCGCGCTGGCGCTAATGCACGATGCACTCACGAGCCTCTCGAACAAGGGCACCCCCATTGCGCCCGAGGAGCACACCGCAGCACTGGCAGCCGCCCTGCTTCATGACGTGGGCCACGGCGCGTTTTCGCATACGCTGGAGCACGAGCTCATCCAGGACTTCCACCACGAGGCTATGAGCCGCGTGCTCCTTGTGCATCTCAACAACCGCTTCGACGGGGCCCTCAACGACGCCATCGCTATCTTCGATGGCACGTACGAGCGCCCGTGGATGCATCAGCTTGTGTCGAGTCAGCTCGATATGGATCGCCTCGACTACCTGCGCCGCGACGCCTTTTACACGGGCGTGGCCGAGGGCGAGGTGGGCGTGCAACGCCTCATCAAAACGCTGCGGGTGCACCCGCTCGCGGGCGGCCCCGATGCGCGCCTTACGGTGGAGGGCAAGGGCATCTACGCCGTGGAAAACTTCCTCATCTCGCGTCGCCTGATGTACTGGCAGGTGTACCTGCACAAGACCGTGCTGGCGGGCGACCGCGTGCTGCATGCGGCCCTGCGACGGGCCCGGCGGCACCTGCGGGCGGGGTCTGAGGTGGCCCGCACCATTCGTCAGGGCAGCCGCAGCCTCTGCTTCTTCTTAGAACATGCCATCACCGCCAACCAGTTGGATACCGAGACCGTACGCACGCACTACTGCCAGCTCGACGATACCGACGTGCTCTTCAGCCTGAAGCAGTGGATGCAGGCAGAGGACCCGGTCCTGGCGGACTTAGCGCGGCGCTTCATTAACCGCGACTTTTTCCGGGTCACATTTCTGGGGGATACGCCAGGCACTGCCCAACAGGAGGCCTGGGCGGCAACCGTACGGCACTGGCTGCTTGACGAGGGCCTGTCCACCCCCGACACGGTTGAGGACGACCTGCCGTTCTACCTGCACGTAGACCGCTCGCGCCATGCCGCTTACGCCACAAATCACGACCCCATCGCGATTCTGGACCGCTCGGGCACGCTCCGCGAACTCTCGAAGATGGCCGACACCGCCTCCATTGCCGAACTGAACGACACCGTGGTGAAGCCTTACGTGTCGTATCCGAAATCGGCCGGGGTGGTCACTGACGAGGAGGCGGGGTGAGTGGGCTACTCGTCCGGTGTGGCCGAGTCAGACGGCGTATCCGTAGAATGCGATGATGCTGTTCGAAGCAGAGCTTCGGCCTCGGCACGCTGCGCCTCGTCCATTCGATCTTCCAGTTGCGTTAGGGCATCCTGCAAGCTCGTAGATACGGAGGCGTCTTCATCGCTGTGTGCGACGGCACGGGACAGCCACACATAGGCTTGGACATCATCTTGTGGGAGGCCCTTGCCGCGCATGTATCGGTCTGCAAGATAAAATCGTAAAGGATCAAGATAATAGAAAATGCGTGACAGAACTGCTCACGTATCCAGTGACGAAAATAACAGATGCCTCTCATAATTACCAGCTCCACATCCCGTATTTTGGGACCGGGAGTACAGTACACGACAAAAGTCATACGACTCTTCATAGGGGCATGCCCCCCAAAAGGATGGGTTCAGATGAATGGTTTCCCCTCCATCCTACCCTTCCTCCCCGGGGAGGAAGGAACCAGCGGGCGCTTTCATGAAGTCCCCCTCGGAGGAGGGGGATTTAGGGGGAGGGATTTTGCGCTCAAACACGAAACAATCAAGCGTGACAGTGCAGCAGTCCAGTTGAAACGGTTGTGATCGACGCCTCTGATCGAGGAAGGCGCTGATGCCCGGGACTAATATGAAGGCTCGCAATTTTTT
>NZ_JAWOAR010000280.1:0-8285 GCF_046498435.1 Longimonas sp.
ATCCATCGCCGCCGGCGCTGAAATATTTTGCCAAATGGAAAAACAACTTTCGTTTCTCAGCCCCATCTTGACAATGAGCCCTACACCAACTTACCTTAAAAGAAAGAAACAGCCTCAGGCAAAAAAAAAGGACCCCAGATCATGTGCGGCAGATTCGTAGAATTCAGCAACCTTGAACAACTTAAAGGGCATTTTCCGATAGACAAAATATTGACTGAAGTCACACCCAACTATAATGTTGCTCCCACCCAGGAAATCCTTGCCATAGTCCACCAGGAAGGATTAAACGTGCTGGAAAAACTTCACTGGGGTCTGGTACCGCATTGGGCCGAGGATATCTCCACCGGATATAAGATGATCAATGCACGCATGGAAACGGTATCATCCAAACCCGGTTTTAGGGATGCCTTCCGGAAAAGAAGATGTCTCATACCCGCAGATGGTTTCTATGAGTGGAAAGGTCCTAAGGGGGATAAGCAGCCTTTCTTCATCACGTTGCCGGATGAGAAGCCCTTTGCCTTCGCCGGTCTCTGGGAAACCTGGAGAGACAAGGACCGTGAAGACGAACTCTACAGATCCTGTAGCATCATCACAAGGGATGCCAGCGAATGCCTGAAAGATATTCATGACCGGATGCCGGCTGTCTTATCTCCAAACAAAATAGTAAATTACTGATTTAGTGAAATGATCTTGATTATTTTTCGTTGACAAATAATTTTTTTCTATATAATCATAATCAACTAAATTAGTGGAAAAAGCCAAACCTGTTGAGAAGCAGGGACGGAATGCCACGGGTCTTCACGAGACAGCCGGGTTGCCTGATAAGGTATTTCGGCTGTTTTTTTTAGTTCTCCAGCAGATAAAGTATTTGATTTGTTAAATTAGATAATCTCACCGAGTGTTCATAACATCTTAAATGCTTCATTGTGAAGCCATTCCTTTAACGCTTTTTGGAAAGGAGAAGAATATGGTGCCATCAAATTTTAAAATCCGGCAACAATTGATGTTAGTGCTCTTTTTGGGTTTTTTGTTGATGTTTATGCCTTCTCATTTAATGGCTGGTAATGGAAGCAATGCTAAAATTCCATCTGGAGGTTCCTGGTGGAATGTTACTCCTGAGGTTGAAAATCCATCTCCGTATTATGATTCTATTCTATATTCAGAAGTTGCGCCTAAACTCCGCGAAATTGAAAAAAACAGCAATCGGGTCAAAGTCGATGTGATTGGCCAATCCGCCGGAGGCCGAAATCTATTTCTAGTGACGCTTTCTGATCCACAAGCCATGGGACGTCTGGGGCAATATCAGGCCATAAGAAAAACCATGCTCAAAGAACCCGAAAAGGCCCAGGCCATGATAGACAAATTCGGTGATTTCAAAGTACCTGTTTACATAAACGGCAGCATCCATGGAGGAGAATACCCCGGTGTAGATGCATCCATAAGGTTGATTGAAACTCTTGCCTATGGGGACAGCGAGGAGGTGAAAACCATACTTGAAAATGTGATCCTGTTGGTAAATGTAGTTCAAAATCCGGACGGACGTGTATTGGGTACCCGAAGTAACGTTAACGGCTTCGATATCAACCGAGATTTCATCTCCCAAACCCAACCGGAAACCAAAGCAACGGTAAAAGTTTTCACTGAGTGGAATCCCATGGTTGTTCTGGATTTACACGGATTTGTAGACCCAATGTTGATCGAACCTTGCACACCACCTCATAATCCAAACTATGAGTACGACTTGTATATCAAATGGGCATTGGCTCAGGCCGAGGCCATGGAATCTGAATTATTTCTCCAAACCGGATTTGCCGCACAAATTCCATACCGGGACCGTGGATTAGGATGGGATGATTGGCCTATGAGCTATACTCCCATGTATGCGATGTATCACGGTGCGTATGGTCATACGCTGGAAACCCCCTACCGTGATGAGCGCGGTGTTGATGCCCAATATGCTGCAGTATGGGGAGCTTTAAAATATGTAGCTGAGAACAGACAGGGGATGATTCACGATCAGGTCGAAATATTCCGGCGCGGTTATCTGGACTTGCTGCAACAACCCATTCCCCCCGAGTTATTGCCTGATTATCCACAATATGAGGATCTGATGATTCAGGAATTTCCCGCTGCATATGTCATTCCGGCAGATTCACCATTTCAGATCAGCCCCCACCAACCTGCTCGTCTGATTGACTTCTTGCTTTTTAATGATGTGCAGGTAGAACAATCCAGCCAGTCTTTTAGGACGCCCTACCCGGTCGCTTCGGCATCTGGTCAACATCTGGATATGATCTTGGCGGTATACCAACGCCGCATGCTGCGGTGATGCAGGGATGCAGGGATGGAGGGATGGGCGAACGTATGAACGCGAGAAACCACCCATCCTCACACCACCCATCCTCACATGAGGCCGACTGACGAAGTACATTCGGTGTTCTGGGGGACGCACCACCGCAATGCGGCGGACGGAGTGGGCATTACGACTTTGCGGGCTGCACGTCAACCCCCGGACCGGGCTCGGGCAGCCACGACCAGTCTGGCAGGTAGCTGCGGACCCGGATGGCGGCTCGCTCAACGGTGATGTACGCTACAGGAATGAGCACCAGTGTGATGAGCGTTGAGGCAAAGAGCCCGCCAATAACCACCCGAGCCAGCGCGGCCTGGATGTCGCCTCCAGCCCCAAGCCCGAGCGCCAGAGGGAAGAGCCCGAGCATGGTTGTGAGCGCCGTCATCAGAATAGGACGCAAGCGCAACCGCCCGGCTTCAATGACGGCATCAACCATTGGGAGTCCGCGCTCGCGGCGCATAATGTTGATGTAGTCAACCAGCACAATGGCATTGTTCACCACAATCCCGATGAGCATAACCAACCCCATAATGCTCTGGATGTTGACCGTTGTGTCCGTCAGGAAAAGCGTGGGCACCACACCGATAAGCGCAAGAGGCACCGAAAGCATCACGATGAGTGGATCCAGGAAGCGTTCAAACTGCCCAGCCATGACCATGTAAATGAGCACAAGCGCCATCAGAATGGAGATTAGAAAGTCGCGCTGGGCTTCTTGTTGCTCTCGGTACTCGCCGCCGAACGTGACGGAGAACTGCTCGGGCAGATTCATCTGGGCAACGGCTTGCTGGGCCGCCTTCACCGCTTCGTTGAGCGTTGCATCTTCGGCCAGTGTGGCCTCCAGGTACGTAACGCGCTGTCCATTGATACGCCGCACGGTGCCAGGGCTCCGGCCCTGCTCTACGGTTACGAGCGAGGAAACGGGAACAGTAGCTCCGTCGGAGGTGCGCACCGAAATATTGTCGAGATCTTGCACGGTAAGGCGGTCTTCCGGGCGCAGCCGCACGCGAATGGGAAACTCATCGCCCTCCACACGGAACTGCCCGGCCACCGCGCCCGACAGATTTGTTTGGATCGCACTGGCCACATCTTGCACGTTTAGTCCGATTTGCGCGATGCGCTCGCGGTCGAACTGGATGTTCTCCTCGGGCGTGCCCTCATCGTCGGCATCCATATCGACACTGGCGATGTCGGGGAGCGCCTCCAGGCGGCGCTGAATGTCGGTGCCGATGATCTGCGCCTGCTGCAGGTCGTTACCGCGCAGTTCGATTTCGAGCTCCTGCTCGCCATCGCCGCCGCTGCTGAACGCCCGGCGTAGCACCCAAAGTCCGGTACGCGCCCGCACCCGGGTATCCACGCCGGGCACCACGCCTTCGATTTCGTCGCGCAGCTGCGCCGCCAGATCGGAAGGATCGATGGAGCGTTCGCTCTCCGGTTTCATAGCAATGTCGATGCGAGCGCGGCCCCAGCGCATCTCGGTCGTCACAAACCGTGTATCTTCTTCAGGAATGAGCGGCTTCACGACAGCCTCCAGCTCCTGCAGGTACGACTGCACCACTGCCAGATTCGTGCCCGAATCCATACCCATGTCGATGCGGATCTCGTCGGCGTCGGTCTGCGGGGCCAGTTCGACGGGGAGCAGCGGCCAGAGCGCAACCGCACCGGCGAGCAGAATGGCTGTGATGCCAAATACGGTTTTGCGATATTGCACAACGGTACGCAGGCGCTCTTTGTACGCATGTTCGAGGCGAGCAAACCACTGCTGAAAACCCGAGCGCGCATCGGGATCGGGGTGGGCTTCGATGTTGAGAAAGCGGCTCGACAGCATGGGCACCAGGGTAAGCGCCACAAAGAGCGAGCACACCAGCGAGAAGACCACCACCAGGGCCAGCGACTGGAAGAGCGAGGCGCTTGAGGCCTGCGCAAACACGAGCGGAAGGAAAATGACCGACGTGGTAAGGGTCGATGCCACGATGGCTCCGCCAACCTCGCGCGTGCCAATAGATGCAGCATCCGGCAGGCTCCGGCCGTTCTCTTCCCGATGCCGCACAATGTTTTCGAGCACCACAATGGCATTATCCACAATGAGCCCCACGCCCAGCGCCAGCCCGCCAAAGGTCATGATGTTCAAAGTAAGTCCGCCAAAGTAGAGCAGTCCGAAGGTGGCAATGACCGAAATGGGAATCGACAGCGCAATGACGAAGGTGGTGGAGCCGTTGCGCAGAAACACATACAGCACCAGAATAGCCAGCAGCGCCCCCCACAGCAGCGACGTTTGTACGCTGTCAATGGAGGCTTGGATGAAGGTGCTCTGATCGCTGACGACCGTAAGCTCCAGGTCATCGCGCTCTGCGTTAACCTGCTCCACCTCGGCCCGAATGCCCTCGGCCACCGCCACCGTGTTGGCATCGCTCTGCTTCTGCAGTCGCATCTGCACGACAGGCATTTCGTTGAGCTCGGTCATGCGAAACGAATCCTCGTAGCCATCCTCGACCTCGGCTATATCCATAACGCGAATGGGCGTGCCCTCGTCGTAGGCCACCACCGTGCGGCTAATTTCATTGACCGAGGTGTACTCGCCAAGCGAGCGGACGTACATATCTTTGAGTCCGTCTTTGACGTTCCCGCCTCCTACGACTACATTTTCGTTGGCAATCGCCTGACGCACCTCGTCGGCGGTCAGGTTGAGCGCTTGCAGGCGATCGCGGTTCAGATTCACGCGGATCTCGCGATTAATGTCGCCGCTCAGTTCAATGGTACCCACGCCCGGCACCTGCTCGAACCGTTTGGATAGATCGCGATTCAGGATGCGCGTGAGCGTTTCCAGGTCGTGGCGCGACTCTGCGGCGATGCTCACAATCGAGGTCTGATTCGGATCGAACCGCCAGATGCGTGGGGGCTCGACCTCGTCGGGCAACTGGTCGCGCACATCGCCCATCGCGTCGCGCACATCGTTGATGGCTACGTTCAGGTTGGTGCCCTGCGCAAACTCAAGGCTCACGCGGCTGCCGCCCTGATCCGACCACGAGGTGAGGCGCTCTACGCCCGGCACCCCCGACATGGCGTTTTCCATGGGGTCGGTTACGAGCAGCTCCATCTCTTCGGGGCCCACATCTTGGTAATCAGTAGCCACAATGAGGCGCGGGTACTCAACCTCTGGTAGCAAATCGACCGGCAGATACCGAAAGCTGACAATGCCAAGCGTAATGATCACCAGAAAGAACATGCTGGTGGCCAACGGGCGCCGAATGGATACGTTGGTAAGAGAGGCCATAAGACGCAAATACGGGGATCAGCAGGGAAGAAGCAGAAAACAACGGCTGTACTACAGTGCGGATGGCACACTCAGCTGGCAGGAGACGAAGAGTCAGACCGGGCGGTACGGAACGACGATGAGGACGAAGCGCTGGTGTCTGCGTCGGTGGCCGAGTCGGACGGCACGTCGCGATCATCGGAGAAGCGCTCCTGGGCCATGCGCTGCTGGCGCTCCATAAAGTCGCGCAGCACGTCTTGGTCTTGCAGGCGCTGCAAGCTCATAATGCGATCCCACTCCATAGCGCGCACGCGGGCATCCACATCGCCTCCCCGCTGTATGAGCAGCTCTTGGCCGACCGTGACGACCCACGTACCCGGATCGATGCCCCGCACGCCAGCCACCTCGCGGCCTTCGGCTACGACATCAACCGGTTGAAACTGCATAGGCGTTGGCTCGGTGAGATCCGTCTCCTCATCACCGTCTGACGTCATCTCAATCGACATCTCCTCGCCCAACTCCGAGGCCACGAATACCCCGTTCTCGCCAGTGCGCGGGTTGTTGTACAGAGCGCTTCGGGGGATGAGTGTAGCCTGGTCGCTTTCGCCGTAAAAAATATTCACTTCCACGAACATACCCGGACGCAACTGCTGCTCGCTGTTATCGACATCAATCTCGACGCGGGCGCTATAGCTACTCGAATCCAAAAAGGGCGAGATCCGACTGACCTCGGCCTGCACGGCCTCATCTGCGTTGCCGTCTGGGAGCACCTCGACTCGTTGGCCCTTGCGAATTTGGCTGTAGAGCCGGTCTGAGATGGAGGCGCGTACACGCACCTGGTCGAGGCTGCCTATCGTGAAGAGCAAGGTGCCTGTGTCAACGCGCTGCCCAATTTGTACGCTGCGCTCGCCCACATAGCCACTGAACGGCGCACGAATGACCGTTTCTTCCAACTCGGCCTGGCGTTCTTGCACTGTTGCCTCAGCCTGCTCCACCTGCCCCTCGGCCTGGTCTACATTGGCTTCGGCAGATTCGACTTCGGCGCGTACACTTTCAAGCTGCTGCGTGCTCTCAAACTCTTGCTGCACCAGCCGTTCGGTGCGGTCCAGACGGGCTTGGGCCTCTGCCAACGAGGCCCGAGCTGAGCGCTCATCGGCACGCGCAATGCGCAACGACGCCTCGGCCTGGCGCAAGCGATCTTGGTACGAACGGTCGCGCAGTTGAACCAGCTCGGCCCCCTCTTCAACGTAATCGCCGCTTTCTACATACACGTCGGTCACGCGCTCGCTCACTTCGGGATAAAGCTCAACCTGGTTCTGTGCCTGTACGGTACCGCTCACACGTGCCTCCAGCGGCAGCCCCCCAAACTCCGACAGCACGGTTTCAACAGAAGGCGGCTCCTGATCGCCTGTTGATCTTCCGGGAGGTCCTGACCGGCCCTCGTCGTCAGCCCCTCCGCATCCAGCCAGCAATCCAAACGCTATGACCACTGCAATGTACTTAACTATGTGTTTCATGGAGCGAATTAGCGATTATCGGTGAACAGAAAGTGCTGGAGCATCTATGAGCTATGGCCCTTGCGCTATGGCCCTTGCGCTATGGCCTTGCCCGTCGGTGTCTTAACGTTGCGTTGTACAGTGGGCGTAACCGCCAGACAAGTAACCGCCAGACAAGTAGGCCATGAACGTACCTGATACAGCCATCGAAGATTATAACGATGTTGGCGACGGTATGCCGTACCTGCAACATTATGCCTGCACCATCCAGGTGACCGCACTGCCTTAGACGATGAGAGACGCATCGAGAAACGCATCGACCGGTGTGATCCTTGTTGGGTCGGTACTGTTACTGTTATGAGCGGTGCACCGTCCCGGTTACGCGTGCTGTTACCAACCTTGCGTGCTGCGTAACGAACAGACCCGCCGTTTGGAATATTATACTGGCGTATCAAGTACGATACATTCGCAACCGGCTACTTCTTATGTTTGCGTTCCTGTACCTGTATGCTGCCTATGCCTGCTGCGATGCCTGACACGTATCGCCGACGATCTACCTGGATGGAATTCGCCGCAATCATGGCGGTGTGGTTCGTGTTTGCCTCGTTGGTCGTAGGCCGCCTTTTTATTGATCCCGACCGTACCGCCCGTCCGCCTATCACAGGCTTTCCCGACATTGCGTGGCGGATGTCAATCTACGTGCTGTGGGCGCTGTTCACGCCGCTGGTTTTCTGGCTGTCGAGCCGCACCGGGTTGGGCCCAGCGCGCTCCGTATCGCGCATTGGGCTTCATCTGCTGTCAGCGATAAGTATCGCCACCATCATGGATGCGTACAGCGACGTGGTGTACCGCCACGTCCTGAAGTCTCCAGAGGAACGCGAGGCGCTGATGGAGGTGGTCAGCAGTTCATTCTACGATGTGGTGCGCCTCGGCTTTCTCTCGTAATACTGTTTGCCCACCGCATAGTACGCCTCAAACAGCAAGATCTTGGCATTGCCGCCCGCAAAATTGGCGTCCGTGGCGATGATCTGGTTAAAATAATTGATCGCCTGGACCCAGTTCATGTCAATAAAATTATTGAAGGCGATTTGATAAATCTCGGCGTTCTTTAAATCCGATTGGATGGCGGTGTTTCTGGGGCTGATGTTGGCCGCCCGCCGCAGGTATGAGACCGCCCTGGCAATCGAGC
>NZ_JAWOAR010000164.1:0-7796 GCF_046498435.1 Longimonas sp.
TCCGATCCGTCGGCCACACCGATGCATCAACAAGCACAACACGCAGCGATTACCGCCTAATATGAAGATCTGGCAGAACGCCAATTACACAACAATCGGGACTTGATCCCACACCGTCATCCCAGACGGAGCGGAGCGACGATCTGGGATCCATGCCCCAATGGAGGGATGTATTAGCGGAGTGCGTTCGCCCTCAAACGGCGAATGGATCCCGGATCAGCGGCGCCAGGGGCGCCAGGGGCGCCTTGCCTGTCCTGAACTCGATTCAGGATCTGGATGACGGGCGTTGGGGGGCTGTGCGACTTCTGAACCTATAGCACAACCCGTTCTGAGTCAATCCCTCGCATGCGCACGCTCCCTGTCAATCTCCCTTATACGTATATGAGATATTGCCACGCACCGTCGTAATCGCAAAAAATATTGCAGACGTATGCAGTCCCCCAGCCTGGCACAACGCATCGTAGCTATCTTTTATGTGATTGTAGGCACTCTTGTAAGCGTAGGATTCGGAGGTTTCTTAGTCTACGTCGTCGGGATTGACCTGTATCAGGAGGGCGATCTTTTAGGGGCGGTCATTGCTACTTTGTTTGGCCTCGTGATAGCAGGAGGCGGCCTTACCATTGTCGTGCGCGTGCTTATCCCCAAGCTAAAACAAAAGGATGCCGACCCGGACACGCCCGACCGCCCCTGGCATGTGCGCCCCGAGTGGCGAACCAACGAACTGGTTGAAGAAGCGAGCTGGTCGTGGGGCGGCCTCGTTTTCTCGGGTCTTTTAGCGAGTATGTTTGTGCTGATGGGTCCGTATCTGCTCTACATCGAATTGACCAGCGCAGATGCCGACCAGCTCGGTGGGGCCATCATTGCGACTGTAATTGGCACGATAGGCGGAACGGTCATCGCCTGGCTCTATGCGAAAAAAGTGATGCGCCAGCAGAAGTTTGGGCGAAGCAGACTGGTGCTGGAGGACATGCCTGGACGGTTGGGCCGGCCGTTGCGGATGCGACTTTGGGCAGGCATCGATGAAGAGGACCTCTCTGGCGAGGGCCTCAAAGTGAAGCTCACGTGCTATAAGCAACGCATAGAGAAGGAGCAGAAGCGCGACGATGACGGAGATGTGAGAACCGTAACAACCACGAAAAATGATCCGCTCTGGCAGGATGTGAAACACGTGCATGGTCGTCGAAAAGCGGGATCCGATCAGCTTGAGATTCCGGTTTTATTTGAACTTCCGGACGACCAGCCCCCCACCACGCCCGAGGACAAGCGGCTTCGAACCTACTGGACGTTCAAGGCTTATGCGGATCTGCCCGGCGTCGATTACGAAACCGAGTTCGAAGTACCTGTCTTCGAGCCCGATGAAGAAACGGTTGATGAAGATGTGCCCGAGGAGGATACAACAACGACTGAAGCGGAGACGGAGCACACCGCATCCTGGGAGCAGAAGGGCGATGGAACGTCGGGAGCGCTTGCGTGGAATCTGAGCGCCCCTGCCGAGGACGAACCCGACCCGGCTCAAGAACCTGAGGCCGCACATGCAGAAGCAGAAGACGCATCCGGAGGGGCCGATGCGGGCGATTCCTTCGATATGCGCGAAGTCGAGGTTGATCAGGTACAGAGTGAGAAGGTGACGCTCGAACGCCCTGCAGACGGACGCCTCAAGCTGCACGTGGCACCTCCAGAGCACACGGGCATGGGGGTTGGTCTCGGCGTATTAGCGGTGGGCTTTGTTGCTCTTTCGTTGTTCATGTGGAGTAGCGCGCTGGGGGGAGCACTCATCTCCCTGGTCTCCGCAGGTATTTTTGGGTACGGAGCATGGAAGTCGTTGACCTATGTCTCCACGGTGGTGGTGGAAGATGGAGAACTGCGTTCTACGAGGGGACCATTTGGCTACGGGAGCGAGCAGCGCATCCCCTGTTCGCATGTCGACACGGCGGGGCTAACCCAAATGGTGCAATTAGGAAGCAGCAGGAGTTATGGTGTTGAGGTGAAGGTGTCCAAAGAAGGACTCACGCAAGATGCAAGAGCGCGCGCCAGCTGGTGGGCAAGCATCCTGTCCTTTGCTTTTTCCAAGGCTAAGAAGCAAGCCAGCAAAGATAAAACGAAACGTACAGGGGCGTCTGATGCGGAGACGGAGGAAGCGCTGCATAAAGCCGCGGACGAGATTTTAGATGAGGATGCAATGGAGGATGAGATGCTGGAGGATGAGGCCACAAAACTCATCGCCGCCGGGTTGCCGAATAAGCCTGAAGCCGAATGGATCGCGGAACGCATCGAGGAGGCGGTGCATCAGGAAGCGCACTCGTAGTGCTTTGTCACACCTGAATGTTAGGGTGCGGAGACTGTGCCAAACTCTGTGTTCCCCCTAAAATCTGTGTCCCCCCAAAACCTGTCATGGTGAGCACGCGACGGGCCCAGCCCGGAGCACGCCGAACCATCTCCTCGGCGCTCAGCGGGGCTATAGGCGATTGAACGGCCCTGCCAACCTTGGTGGAGATCTTTCGACTCCGCACCTGCTAGGCGCAGTTGCTCCGCTCAAGATGACAGCATGTAAGAGAGGTGCGTTACTACCCCAAGATTGACCTGTGACAAAGCAGTAGTGCTCTGTCACAGATGATTCATAGGGTAACGTATGGACTCCCATTTTATACAGGACGTACGCAGTTGCAACTCACGAATGTCATCTCGTCGCGAGGCTCTGCCTCGTGACGCCGTCGTTTAGGGGCTCCGCCCCGTCCATAGGCAGGAAATGGCGCCCCTCGGGTCAAGTGCGTAACTCCTATGTTTGATAGATGACCGCTGAGAACGCTCCCTATGCATCTATTTGGTTGTTACCGCGTGTGCAGAATGGATCAGCCGTTTTCCTTTCTGGCATCCGCTTTCGCAATGGATCGCACCCAACTCCCTCGCACCGCCTTCGCATCCCCCGATGCCCGTCAGCAGACCCTCGACGCCTGGGCCGAGGATGCGCTCGATCGAATGCTCACTCACCTGTCGAGTGCAGCCGCGCGACCTCCGCTCCCCGACCGCGACGACCGTTTCGGGGGCGAGGAAGCGCCCATCGTGCCCGAGCAGTCGGTGCCCGAAACCGCACTGCTCGATGAGGCCGAGGCGCTGCTCCAGGGCGCGATGAACCCGGCACATCCCGGTTTCATGGGACACATGGATCCGATGCCTGCCACCGCATCTGTACTGGGGGATCTGCTGGCTGCTGCAGCAAACAACATGCTCAGTCAGGAGATGCCCCCACCTTCACCCGGCTGGAGCAGCGGGTGACCCGCGCATTGGCCCGAAACACGGCGTTCGATGACGCCCGTCGCGCCGGTGTGGGGGATCGCTCTCCCGTCCTCTTTGCGTCGGAAACTGCGCACACCTCCAATCTGCAATGAGCACCCCACACGAATCCACACACCATGACGCCCCGCCTGTTCTCACCATTGCGGGCATCGACCCGAGCGGCGGGGCCGGACTGGCCGCCGACCTCAAAACGTTCGCCGCGCACGGCACATACGGCATGAGCGTCCTCACCGTGGCCACCGACTGCTGGTACAATGGCGATACGATCCAGTGGTTGGAAGCTGAGCGGCAGCCGTACGCTGTGCATGGCGGCGGCGCCCACGCGTATGGACTGCTCTTTCATCTGGAAGTGACGCCCTCTCTTGTCGCGGGCATGACGCGCGCCTTCGCCGATGAGCTTGCATCCGAGGGCCTGGGCGGCGCTGCGATTCGAGCTGCGGCCTCCGACCATGCCGACGCTCTTCGCGTGATTGCCGACACCGTCTTTGGGCGATGGAGCCGGCGCATCCGGTAGCATACACCAGGCGGTGAACGAGCATTCCGCAACGCTGAGCCGTATGGTACGACTGGAACTTATCCGCTGACGTGGCGCTACGCTACTCGCATCTTTCCTTCAACGCTTATTAAATGAGCCATCTTATGTCCGATTCCGATGCGCAGCAAGCGGTTGTGGAAGCCGTCGAAGCTGTTTTTAGGGACACCGTTGGAGCCCATATCCAGGGCGCGCTCATGGATCATACCCTCAAGCTATGGCGCGATTTTGCGGCTGAGGTGGATGTAAGCCGCACGCGTAAGCCCGAGACGTGGGCCGCAGCGTTGCTGTATGCGTCTGTGCGACTTCGGCTTGAGTCGATCAGTCAGGAGGAGGCTGCCGAATGGTTTGATGTATCATCGGTTACGGTGAGCAGCAAGTACCGTAAAATGACGGAAACGCTGAATCTGGTTGTGTTGGATGAGCGCTACCTACCCGAAGGCAAGCGCGCCACCATCCGTCAGGAGTTTCATGTCGTGCCCGACGATCTTCCTCTTGTAGAAGCCCCCACCCATGTGTGGAGATACGCGTTTGTGCCTGAAGAGGAAATGCGGGCGATTGACTTCACTACAGTCAGGGATGTCGAGGATAAGGTTTTCGATGGATGGGAGGCCATGCATCAGGGCGATTTTGATGAGGCCCAAGCCCACTTCCAGGACGCGCTTGACAACGACCCGTGGCTGGTCGATGCGTACAATGGGCTCGCAGCAATCGCTGAAGAGCGAGATGACCTCGAGACGGCAGGAAAACGCTATCAAGAGGCCTATGAGCGGGCCCGCGAGATACTCGACTCCGAATCCCCTGATGCATACTGGTGGTGGAGCGACCTCGACACGCGTCCGTACATGCGGGCTCGGGCCGGACTTGCCTCCATCTATTGGGGCCGTGAACAGTACCGCGACGCGATCGATGAATACGAAGCGCTGCTTCGCCTCAATCCTGGTGACAACCAGGGCGTGCGTTATCTTATCGGTCCGCTGTATCAACTTGCGGGTGACCTGGAGGGCGCTCTGAAGCACTACCGAATGTACGAGGAGGAGTATCCTGATGACTGGGGCGACCCGCATCACACGTTTTCGTGGGGCCTGGCGCTGCAGCAGGCAGGTCGTTCCCGACCTGCGCTGAAGAAATGGTATGAAGGCTTCTACCAGAACATATACCTCGCTCCGCTTTTGCTGGATGCCCCCTTACCTCCTGAGAACATTCGCCCCTTCAGCAATCTTGAGTACCCGTCGTATGCCCGATCATATCTCGATAGGTATCAACCACTCTGGGCTGAGGCTACAGACGCCAAACAGATGCTGGGGCGTCTCTGGAATGACCCCGATGTGGAGGAGGCCCGCACGCAGTGGGTGGAGCTCGGTCAGCGCATGCAGGTCATTGCAAAAGAAACGGATCGCGACGAAGAAACCCAGCGACGGTGGGAGCGGATCGTGGAGAAGCGCCGGGCCATTGCCGACAGGCCGCTCTCAAAAACCGTGCGGAAACGGGTAGCCTCTCATGTATAGGTCATGCTGAACGCAGTGAAGCATCTCTGGTCCTGCGGGGTAGCTTCTGACTTCCGGTTTGATGCGGCGTCTGATGTCTGAAGGACCCCCAGCACCGGGCTTGCAAGGGCAGCGTTGAGATCCTTCCGCCTTGGCGGCGTCAGGATGACGTGGAGTGTCGGGACGTGCTGACGTGAGGGCACAGGCTTTCCACACAGGTCATGCTGAACGCAGTGAAGCATCTCAGCGCCATCCAGTGGGGCCCGTTGCCACCCCGTGTGCCTGGAAACGACACTTCGGCTGTCAGGCACATGCTGGGCTTGCGGGGCTGGCGTTGAGATCCTTCCCCCGGACGATCGTCCGGCGTCAAGATGACGCAGAGTGGAAGGCAAGTGACTGACTCATAACGCACTGCCTCCCGTCGCCAGTCATGCTGAACGGGGTGGAGCATCTCAGTGCCGTGCAGTTGGGAAGCGGTGCCGCCAAGCGTGCAAGGGGGCGTCCTGTGTGCACGGGGCGTGCCGAGCGTGTTGGGACAGCGTTGAGATCCTTCCGCCTGCGGCGTCAGGATGACCCAGGGGTGGGAGGGTGTGCCTATTCGAATGTCCAGCCTTCCCACCCATGTCATGCTGAACGCAATGAAGCATCTCAGCGCTCAACTTCATTGCGATACGCCGACACAATCACCTCACGGTGTTCAGTGGCACGAGCCTCACGCTTCATGCGGTGCGCCTCCAGTAGACGTTTTGAGACGTGTGCACGGACAATCTGCAACGCCCGGAGTGAATCGGGCTCCTCTTCCAATGCGTTTTTGAGGCGCGTAGTCGTATGGCGGGGAATAATACCATCCTGGAATGCGCGGATCACGTCGGCGATGTACTGACGATCGGCTTTGGTGAACCGGTGATGTCTGCGCATCTCACTTGACTTTAGACGGCGCACCACTTTTTCCTCGTTGGAGAGGCCCCCTGTAGCCCCTTGTGGTGTATCACGGGCCACCGCCTGTTCAAACGCTGTTCGATTCCGTTCTAAACAGGCATAGAAATCATCGGGGAGCGCGGTGCGTGGGGTGTCTGGAGCGCATGCAAAGGCGTCAGCTGCCTCGAAAAAGGTGAGTTCGTGCGCCGCTTTGGGCGTTCCCAGAAAGAATTGCTTCAGTGCGCCACGCCGGAAAAACGTGAGCAGCCCGTGTGGACCCTCAGATGGATTCCAAGCTGTGCGTGCTTTCTTTGGCAACTTCTGAATCCGGGCGAAACGCTCAGGATCGTTGTCGCGCACGGTGCGCAACAGCTGCAGGTATTCGAGTTCCGACGCGATTTCGTCTTCGCCCTCGTAGGTCGATGCCGTGTTCAAGCGTTCGTACAACTCGGCGCCAAACAACTCATGCGTAGACACCTCTTCCTCATCAGTTAGATACTGCGCGTCTTCGCCCAGCGTATCATGAAAGGCCTGGATCTTCCCCTTGATGTTAGCCTCCAGGTTGATCTGGGCATCTGCCTGATCGGTTGGAAAAAAGTTGTAGACGTAGATGTTGTCGTGCGCGGTCCCTACGCGGTTGATTCGGCCCACACGCTGAAGCACACGCGTTGGATTCCACGGCAAGTCGTAGTTGATCACCGTGTTGGACTCGTGCAGGTTGATGCCTTCCGCCAGTACATCAGTTGTGATGAGTAGCCGATAGTCGTCACGGGGATTAGACGCGGTCGGATCGAAGTTCTCGGCAATGCGCTGCCGGGCTCGATTCACGCCAAGGGTTCCGTCGGCGTCGCGTCCACCCTCGCTCGAGTAGAACAAGACCTGCCCCGGCATTACGTCGTTGAGCGCCTCAAAGAGATATTCGCCTGTTTCCGCCGCTTCGGTAAAAACAAGCAGCTTCCCTGTGCTGAGTATTTTGTCGGAATGCAGCTGCTCGCGAAATGCATCCAGCTTTGGATCGTGCGTAATCGGTTTCCAATCGGCCTGGATCGATCGCAGCACCTGGAGGTCACGCTGTACGGCTTCCATGAGGCCATCGGTGAACGCCTCTGCCGGATATGCTGACACGCGATCGGCCTCAATAAGCGCATGCAGCCGGTCGGTGCGGTCGTTGTCGAGCAGGTCGAATACGTCCACATCTTTGCCGAGATACACCGTGCCTGAGGCGTACATCTCGATAAATCGCTCGTATGATTCGATAAAGCGGGCCAGCGTTTGCTTAAATGCGTGAAAGCTGCTCTCCAACCGCTTCACGATAATGCTTTTCATGAACCCGCCGATGTTACGCTGCGACTGCTCCTGCAGCGGCGTCAGCTCGCCCGTGTAGTACAACAGCGGGGTGTAGCGCGCATACGCAAAGTCCTTGAGCCGCTCGATGGTGCGTCGAAAAACCTGCTCAAGCTCGTCGTCAAACGCATAGATGATGCGGCGCGGCGCTGCCAGACTGGGAAATGACACGCCTTGCTTGTCAAGGTCCTCTTCGTAGTACCTCTCAATCTCGCTACGTG
>NZ_JAWOAR010000171.1:0-3648 GCF_046498435.1 Longimonas sp.
CATCTCTCCCTCTCGTTCCTCCTATTCCAAGTGAAGTGAAGTAGAAGAGAGAGAAGAGAGAAGAAGGTGAAAGGACTGCTGCTGCTGCTGACCTGCCGTCGCCTTTGGGTTCGTTAATAGAGTTTCCATTTCCATTTCAAGTCATGTTTTCTCTCACGAAAATAGATCGCTGCTATGACGATCCTCCAACGTATTGCCTGTGTACTCTCTGTAGCAGGTCTCCTGCTGCTTACCGGGTGTAGCCTGGTTGGCCCAGGTGGTGGCGGCGGGGATGACGGCGACGATGGCGAAGACCAGGCCGTTCGCGTCGTATCTCCCCATGCGCCCTCCTGGACATAGCACCACCCTCCCCTGGCTCCACTTACAGTCCCTACACACCGTTAATATGCCTATGTATCTGCGCACTACGCTTCTTACCGCGAGTCTTTTGCTAACAAGCGCACTTTTCACCATTGCCATTGCCCAGCAAACCTTTGTTCAATGTGGAACGCTGCTTGACCCGGGTGTGAGTATGGAACCGGTTCCGGAACAGACAATCGTGGTTGAAGACGGGCGCGTTGTGGAGCGCCAGGAGGGCTACACCACAGGAGGCGATGCCGACATCGTTATAGATCTAAGCGATCAGTACTGTCTTCCCGGACTCATCGACATGCACACGCACCTCTCCAGTGAGTTCGAGCAGGGCGGGTACATCGAACCGTTTCGCCTCTCGCCTGCGAACCGTGTGCTCAAGTCAGCGCAGTATGCCCGCACCACGCTGATGGCGGGCTTTACCACCGTGCGCGATATTGGAGGAAGCGAGGGCATCGACCTGGCCCTGCGCGACGGCATTAATCGGGGGAATATCGTAGGTCCACGTATGTTTGTGGCGGGACAGTCGCTTGCCGTAACAGGGGGACACGCTGACCCGACCACTGGATACCGCGAAGATATCGTCGGGGTGGGCGATGTAGAGCACGGCGTAGCCAACGGTGCCGATGAAGCCGCCGAAGCCACCCGCCTGGCTATCAAGCGAGGGGCCGACCACATTAAGATTACCGCCACCGGCGGCGTGCTCTCACTCAATGCCGACGGAACGCGCCCCCACTTCAAAGAAGACGAAATCCGCGCCATTGTTGAGACGGCAGACGACCATGGACTGAAAGTCGCTGCCCATGCCCATGGCGACGAAGGCATGCAGCGGGCCATTCGTGCAGGCATCCGGTCGCTGGAGCATGGCACCTACATGAGCGACGAAACCATGCAGATGATGATCGACAACGACGTCTATCTGGTACCCACTATCACCGCCGGCAAGAGCGTAGCCGACTCCGCCCGCACCGAAGGGTATTACGCGCCCGAAGTCACCGAAAAAGCCATCGAAGTTGGGCCCGTCATCCAGGAGATGTTCGCCCAGGCCTACGAGCGTGGGGTACCCATCGCTTTCGGCACCGACGCGGGCGTCTTCCGCCACGGGCGCAATGCTACAGAATTTGAGTACATGGTCGAAGCCGGTATGCCTCCCGACGAAGCCCTCTACGCCGCCACCTACAGCGCCGCCGATCTGCTCGGACAGCTCGACCACCTGGGAACGCTTGAATCTGGCAAGCACGCCGACATCATTGCGGTGGACGGCGATCCGCTCGACGACATTTCGATCCTTCACGATGTGCAGTTTGTCATGAAAGCCGGTACGGTCTACAAGCAAGACGGCGCGACCACGGCTCAACCTTACGTATCCCGCTGACAGCCTTGTCGGTTGATCCTGCCTCGTATGCATCGTATCATAGAGGAGACGCTGCGTGATGCAGGGTCTCCTCTATATCGTTTAGATATAGGGGGATGCGTTATGTTATTGCCTCTGCTCCATTCCGCCCGGATTTGCCTATGTCGTTGCCCACCCGCTGGCTCGTTGGATGCCTCGTACTCATCAGTATCGCCTGCGCCCCCCATATCGTCCGGGCGCAAGACGCCCCCGCTGCCGCCCCCGATCGCACCGACGAGGGCGACGGGCCCTACGAGCGTCTGGTGCTGCGTGGCGCCACCCTCATTGACGGCACCGGTGCCCCGCCCCGTGGTCCCGTCGACATCGTGATTGAGGACAACCGCATCACCAATATCGAAAGCGTGGGCTACCCCGGCGTGCCGATTGACGACGAAGAGCGTCCCGAGGGCGGCGACCGTGAGATCGACCTGAGCGGACACTACATCCTGCCGGGATTTATCGATATGCATGGCCACCTGGGCGGCACCGCGCAGGGCACGCCCGCCGAGTACGTGCTCAAGCTGTGGATGGGCCACGGCGTAACCACTGTGCGCGAGCCGGGCAGCTTCAATGGCACGGAGTGGACGTTCGACCACCGCGAACGCAGTGCTGCCAACGAAATCGTAGCGCCGCATCTGGTCGCGTACGTCGGCTTTGGCCAGGATCGCGATGCGCCTATTTCCACGCCCGAGCACGCCCGCGAATGGGTGCGCCAGGTGGCCGAGCGTGGGGGCGAAGGCATCAAGTTCTTCGGGGCGCGTCCGGCAATCATGGAAGCCGCCCTCGACGAAGCCGAACAGCAGGACCTGGGCACCGCCATGCACCACGCGCAACTGAACGTGACCCGCGTCGATGCACTGCAATCCGCCACCTGGGGGCTCAACACCATGGAGCACTGGTATGGCCTGCCCGAAGCCCTCTTCGACGACCGCACCGTGCAAGACTACCCGACCGACTACAACTACAACAATGAGCAAGATCGCTTTCGCGAGGCCGGGCGCCTGTGGCAGCAGTCCGCCGAGCCCGGCTCTGCGCACTGGAACGCGGTCATGGATTCGCTTCTGGCGCTCGACTTCACCCTCAACCCCACGCTCAACATCTACGACGCCAGCCGCGACCTGATGCGCGCCCGCAACGCCGACTGGCACGCCGACTACACCTTGCCCTCGCTGCAAGAGTTCTTTACCCCGAGCCGCGAAGACCACGGCTCCTATTTCTTCGACTGGACCACCACGCGTGAGGTGGAGTGGAAGCGCAACTACGACCGCTGGATGGCCTTCCTGAATGAGTACAAGAATCGTGGCGGGCGCGTCACCACAGGCAGCGACAGCGGGTACATCTATCAGGTGTACGGCTTCGGCTTCATCCGTGAGTTAGAGCTGCTACACGAGGCTGGCTTCCACCCGCTCGAAGTCATCCGCGCCGCCACGCTCAATGGCGCTGAAGCCCTCGGGCTCGACGACGACCGAGGCAGCGTTGAAGTTGGGAAGCGCGCCGACCTGGTCATCGTAGACGAGAATCCGCTGCATAACCTGAAGGTGCTTTACGGCACGGGCGCCCTGCGCCTTAACGATGACACCGACACCGTAGAGCGCGTGGGCGGCGTGACCTACACTGTAAAAGACGGCATTGTCTACGATGCCGACCGGCTCCGCGCCGACGTGCGCGCTATGGTTGAGGCGGCTCGGGAGGAAGAAGAGGAATAGTGTGCTGCGAACTGGAAATGGAGGTATCGAAGGGTGAGCGGGTGAAGGAGAAGGCATCCGGCTGTCCACAAGAACGGGGCAGAGCCCCTGAACGGCCCCGTCACGAGGCGGAGCCCCGTGACGAGATGACGTGTGAAGGGCTACCTCATTAAAATGATCTGCTGTTGTATATTGAGGGAGAGAGGTTCAAAAGCTCCC
>NZ_JAWOAR010000066.1:0-18712 GCF_046498435.1 Longimonas sp.
TTTCGCGCATTGTGTACACCGACATCAGCCGCGATGGCACCATGGAGGGGCCCAACGTGCAGGCATATCGCACGATGGGCGCAGCGCTCTCAACGACGAAGGTAACCGCCTCGGGCGGCGTGGGAGCGCACAAAGACCTGCTTCGGATCCAGACGCTGGCGCGCTACGGTGTCGACTCGGTGATCGTGGGCAAGGCGCTCTACGAGAATGTCTTTCCCTGCCAGCAATTCTGGGGCTGGAACCAAAAAGACGAGATCGACCTCGACACCTTCTCCACCGCCCCACTGCGTGATCCTTCGGTGTTGCAGTGATGCATCTGCAATCGTCTTCTCCATTCACGAAGAAGCACACAGCCCCATGCCACCGTCTGTCTCATACCGCGATCGCATACAAGTCCGCTCGGATGTACATTTCGGCAAGCCCTGCGTGGCCGGAACCCGCATTCCCATCACGGACGTGCTGGAGTTGGTTCAGGAAGGGATTCCGTTTGATCAGATCACTACAGAATACTATCCTGATTTGGTTGAGAATGACGTGAGAGCATGCGTCTGGTATGCTACGGAGATGATCAAGACAGAGGAAACCCACATTGTGGCCCCGTAGCCCATGCAATTTCTTGCCGACCAGGATGTATACGCAACAACGGTTGACTGGCTTCGCAGTCATGGCCACAACGTTGAAACAGCGCGATCGCTTGGCATGCAAGAGGCCACGGATCTTTAACTTCTCAGGCGTGCAAGCCAACTGAACCGTATCATGGTTACCCGCGACAAAGATTTTGGGGCGTTGGTTTTTCTGCTTGGAGTCGGTAGCACCGGAGTCATTCTGCTTCGCATGTCGCCTTTGACTGTTGACGCCGTACACGCCACACTGGACGCACTCATCACGTCGCGTAGCTCGTCCGACTTTCAGCATACATTCTGCGTTGTCGAGCCCGACCGTTATCGAATTCGCACGATTCCAGCCGGATAACCAACCTCCACCCGTCCATCCCTCCACCCGTCCATCCCTCCAAACAACATGCCCTTAGCCAAACGCATCATTCCGTGCCTCGACGTCGATGAAGGCCGCGTCGTGAAAGGCGTCAACTTCGTGGATCTGGTCGATGCCGGAGACCCGGTTGAGCAAGCCCGCTTCTACAACGAAGCCGGAGCCGACGAGCTCGTGTTTCTGGACATCACGGCCACCCACGAAGACCGCGCTATCATGCACGACGTGGTGCGCCGCACCGCCGACGAAGTGTTCATTCCGCTCACGGTAGGCGGCGGGATTCGCACGGTAAGCGACATGCGCGCTATGCTGCACGCCGGCGCCGACAAGATTGCGATCAACTCCGCTGCGGTCAAAACGCCAGACGTCATCACCGAAGGGGCCGAAGCCTTCGGCTCGCAGTGCATCGTTGTTGCGATTGATGCGCGGCGGCGCGAGGACGGCGACGGCTGGGAGGTGTTCGTGCATGGCGGACGCAAGCCCACCGGGCTCGACGCGCTCGAATGGGCCGAAGAGGCCGAGCGGCGCGGCGCGGGCGAACTGCTCGTCACGTCCATGGACCGCGACGGCACCAAGTCCGGCTACGACAACGCGTTGCTACGCGCCATCAGCGAGCGCGTGCGCATCCCCGTCATTGCCTCGGGCGGGGCCGGGTCGCTGGAGCACCTGCGCGACGGCCTCCGCGACGGCAACGCCGATGCCGTACTCGCCGCCTCCATCTTCCACTTCCGCGAGTACAGCGTGGAAGAAGCCAAGACGTTCTTGCTCGACGCCGACCTCCCGATTCGCCCCATTCGCACCGTTCCCACCTCCCACTCATGAATCCTGCTCGCCTGTTGCGTATTGGCGCGTTCACGTTCGTCCTTATTGGGGGGGGCATCACCGCCTGGCTGATCGACAAAGCCATCCGCTACCCCGATATTCGAGCCGCGCAGTTCGGATTTGAAGCCCCGTATTGGCCCGCGCTGATCGCGTTCGTGATGCTGTGCACCGGCATCGGGGCGTATATGCAGCTTCGAGCAGCGCGGCGTGTTGAGGAGGGCGAAGACCTGTATGCCCAGCGCCACCGACGGCATCCTTCTGAAAAGTACCCTGATGAGTACCCGGATCAGAAGGAATAAGCCCGAACCTTCATTGCTTTTGCACGGTATGGGATGTCGTATCTGTATCATCGGGTTTGTAGCACCAGCACACCGTTTCTATGCCCATCGACACCCTGAAAGCATCGAAACGCCTGAAGGCACTCGGCTTCAGTGAGGAGCAAGCCGAGGGGCTTACCGATCTCTTACGGGATGCGGAAGCCGCCGCTGCAACCAAAGACGACCTCGACGCCCTGGAGCGCCGCGTCGACGAGCGGTTCAACCGCATCGAGGAGCGGCTCGATGCCCAGAAAGAGGACACCGATGCACGCCTCAATGCCCAGAAAGAGTACATCGAAGCCCGCTTCGATGGTCAGAAAGAGTTCATCAAAGCTCGGTTTGATGCCCAGCGCAAAAACACCGACGAACGATTTGCCCAGGTGGATGCACGCTTCGATACCCTGGAGCGAAGCATCGATGATCGCTTTGACCGCGTTGACGAGCGGTTTGATACTCTGGAGCGAAGCATCGATGATCGCTTTGACCGCGTTGACGAGCGGTTTGCTCAGGTAGATGCGCGCTTCGATATGCTGGAGCGGAGCATGGATGAACGCTTCGCCCAGGTAGATAAGCAGTTTGCCCAGGTAGATAAGCAGTTTGCCCAGATGGATCAGCGGTTTGATACCCTGGAACGGAGCATAGATGAACGCTTCGCCCAGGTGGACCAGCGCTTCGCTCAAGTAGATCAGCGCTTTGCCCAGGTAGACAAGCGCTTCGACGAGGCCGATGCGCGCGAGAAAAACCGGTTTCAGCAACTGGAGGCTACGGTCAAGAACTACGTCACCTCTCGTGTCATGTGGGCGTTTGGGCTCTTGGCTGTGTATATCACGCTGCTGCGGTATTTCGGCATATAATGACGGAAACACCCCTATCTCGCCACATACCATCTGTCATCTCCGCCAAACCTGCATATCTTCATCACCTAAGGGGTGGACAGCGCCCTTTCTGACTTGTATCTTAGGTGATGCGTGTACCCTCGGTCCCTTCGAGGTGCTGCGTGCACGACTCTGTTCCCGTTTGTTTATCTCACAGCGCACCCTCTCTGATTATGGCTGACACCCCGACCACCGACATTCAAGACCTCCTTGGCAGCGAGGCCGAAGACCTGCTCACACACGAGTGCATGATCGACAAAGAACAGTTGCACCTGCCCGGCGGCGACTTTGTAGACCGCGTCTGGAAAGACTCCGACCGCAACCCGCGTGTGCTTCGCAACATGCAGGCACTGTTCGATCATGGACGCCTCGGCGGCAGCGGCTACCTGTCGATCCTGCCGGTCGACCAGGGCATTGAGCACTCGGGCGGCGCCTCCTTCGCTCCAAACCCGATGTACTTCGACCCGGAGAACATCATCAAGCTGGCTATGGAGGCCGGATGCAACGGCGTGGCCACCACGTACGGTGTGCTCGGCAGCATGGCCCGCAAGTATGCCCACAAGATTCCGTTCATCCTCAAGTTCAACCACAACGAGCTGCTCTCGTACCCGAACACGTACGACCAGACGCTCTATGCCAGCGTCGATGCCGCGTTCGATATGGGATGCGTGGGCGTAGGCGCGACCATCTACTTCGGTTCGGATGAGTCGCCCCGCCAAATTGAAGAGGTTTCACGTGCCTTTGAGCGTGCCCACGAACTGGGCATGTTCACGATCTTGTGGTGCTACGTGCGCAATAGCAACTTCACAATCGAGGGCGACAACTATGAAGCCTCTGCCGACCTCACCGGCCAGGCCAACCACATCGGCGTCACCATTGAAGCCGACATCGTGAAGCAGAAGCAGCCTACGCTGAACGGCGGCTACCGCGCGCTCAACATGGGCGACTCCAGCTACGGCAAGCTCGACGAGCGCATCTACTCGAAGCTTTCGGGCGAGCACCCCATCGACATGACGCGCTATCAGGTCATGAACAGCTACATGGGGCGCTGCGGACTCATCAACTCGGGCGGTGGCTCGGGCAAAAATGACAAAGCCCAGGTGGTACGCACGGCGGTTATTAACAAGCGTGCGGGCGGTATGGGCCTGATCACCGGTCGCAAAGCCTTCCAGCGCCCAATGGACGAAGGCGTTGAGGTCGTGCACGCCCTGCAAGATGTCTATCTCGATGATAGTGTTACCGTGGCGTAGCGCGCTTGCGGTTCGTACACTTGTGCTGCGAATGCACTGCTGTACCCTGCGCCCCGTGTGGCCTCCGCCCGTTTTCGGGGGATGCGCACGGGGCGTCGTGGTACGCGTTTCTGTTTCACCTCAAACCTTGCTGCTTCCCCATGGCGACTGATGCTCCGACGGCGCACTATCCTGACTGGGCCCGTGAGCTGGGCCAAAAGTATCTCACGAAAACCATCTCCACGTTTCTGCTGCACGGCGACGTGCGCGACGTCATCCGCACCACCAATCCGGATACCGGCGCGTCTACGTATGTGCCGCTCTCGCGCTTTCTGACGGACGACCTGTTTGCTGCGCGCGACCTTATTGTGCAGTACGACCGCTCGTCGGGGCTGCACTTTCCGGATAAGGCCTCGCAGCGCGACTTTAACCGCGCGGTGTCGGGCTACGATAGCATTTTTGGGACCGACTATCAGCGCAAGCTTCCCAAAGAGCCCACGCGCGTGTTTGCGCTGCTGGAGAACTACTTCCGCCTGCGCCTCGCCAAAGGCAAGCGCATGGCCTGCATCATCGACTATGCCGAAACGATCGTGCCCATGGCCGAGGCCGCCATGTATTCGGCGGAAGACCGGCAGGCGCTCGTTTACCTGCAAAAATGGGCGCGCGACCCGCTGCTTCTGGATCACGACTTTACGCTCTGCCTCGTCACTGAAAACCTGACCGACCTGAACCAGCAGCTTGTGCAGAGCCCGCACACCGCTGAGATCCAGGTACCCATTCCCGACGATGAGGCCCGCACCGAATACGCACAGTGGTACATTGGCGACCGCACCGACGCATACGCTGAGCACGCCGAGATGCCCCCCGACACGCTGGGCGATTCAACCTCGGGGCTGAACCTCACGCAACTCCGCACGATCCTCGCCGATGTCCTCGAAAACAAGAATGCTCTCACGTTCGAGCGGCTCTCCGAACTCCGCAAAGACTTTATCGAGGCGGAGGCGTACGGTATGCTCGAGTTTGTGGATACGGACTTCTCGCTTGATGACGTAGCCGGGCATCGCGAAGCCAAAACGCACCTGCGCCAGGCCGCCCGCGCCCTCCGCGCCAACCGTCCTGATGTGATGCCCATGGGTTACCTGATCTGTGGGCCGGTGGGATGCGGAAAGACGTTCCTCATCCGCTGCTTTGCGGGCGAAATTGGCATCCCGATGGTCAAACTCAAGAACTTCCGCTCGCAGTGGCAGGGCGTGACGGAGGGGAACCTGGAGAAGATCCTGAATCTGCTGGAAGCGATGACCCCCGTCGCCGTTATGATCGACGAGGCGGATGCTGCCCTCGGAAACCGCAACGCGCAAGGCGACTCGGGCGTGTCGCAGCGTGTGTTCAGCCAGATCGTTTCGTTCATGAGCAATCCGAAGCATCGCGGGCGCGTCCTGTTCTTCCTCATGACCGCCCGCCCCGATCTTATGCCGGTGGACCTGAAGCGACAGGGCCGCGCCGAGGAGCACTTGGCGCTCTTCTATCCGCACACTCGCGAAGACCGCGAAGAGCTCCTCCAGATCATGATGAAACGCACCGGCGTGTCGCTTCCTCTCGACGACGTACCCGACCGCCTGCGTACTGGCGACCGCACATTTAGCGGAGCGGACATGGAGGCCATCATGACCCGTGCGTCCTTTCGGGCGGCCGCCGAAGGCACTGAAGTGACGCCCGAGATTCTGGAAACGACTGTGCAGGATTTCATCCCGCCCACGTATCCCCAAGAAATCGAGCTCCAGACGCTGGCTGCTGTTTTGGAGTGTACGAGCAAGGCTTTGCTCCCTGAACCATACCGGTCGATGGAGCGCTCAGAGGTGGTACAGCGTGTGGAGAATCTAAAACTGCAGCGTTGAGAAAAGACTAAGCTTGCGGGTCGGATTCGTCGTTTTCGTTGTCTGCACCGGCGGCCATGTCGAACATGGAAACCCCTTCGTCTGGATTTTTTCTTGAGGTAGGCTCCGGGGGCTCCAGGGTTTTGAGCTTGTCGTTATTCTTGAGCAGTTCCTGGATCTGGGTGCCGGCATCGTAGCGGGAAGCAGAGGACCTGTCTTGGTCGCTCTTCTCTTCCTCGCGCATCAGACGTTGGAGGCGGTCGCTGGCTTTTCGGAGCCGATCGGCTGCCGAATAAGTGTCTGGCCCGCCGCCTTGGGTATCCTCGGCGTTGGTAGGCTGTGGAGCAGGGTTGGCACTCGGAGGCGGCGCGCCCTGCGGACGTGAGGAGTCGGTCTTTTTGTCCTGCACATCAGCTTCTGGCGTGGATTGCTCGGTCTGGGTCTTGTCCTCTGCCGATGTGTTCGAGGCGTTCAAGTCAGGGGGAGCTACCTCGGGGTGTCGGTGCATTTCGATGAGGTGGGCGACCACCTCATCCACCGACTCGTTATTCTTTTTCGCCTGCGTAACCAGCCACGACCATAACCGCCGGGGCAGGGTAATGTCGCGCGTGTCTAACGCATTCAGGGAGTTTTGCATGTCGGTCGAGGGCATATCAGACAAGGCGCAACCAGGAAAACCATTACGAATAGGGGATACGAAGGCATTTGGCCTTCGGCAGCATTCTTCTGTTTAGATCCTGCTGTTCAGCGGATGCTATCCGAGGGAATACATCTTGTGGAAGCTATTTTTGAGTGGAAGCGCGTGGCGAGTTGGACGCTGAAGGCTCGGTCTTAGCATCAGACGCTTCGCCCGATGCCTCGTCTATCGTCTGGACAGTTCCGTCCATTGTTGTTTCCGATCCGTTGTCTCCATCAGCGGTAGACGTGGGGGCTGTTTCGATGGTGGGACGCAACTCGCTGGCTGTTTCGTTGAGCAGGGCTGCTGCTTTCCAAAGGAGCAGTGTGGTCCGGCGCGATACTAGGCTGGCCTCTTTACGCCACACGTCTTGGTTTGCCACACGCCCTGGGTCAATGTTTCCGGGGTCTTCGATAAGCGTACGGGCGGCCGTTTGTTTGATTACTGCAAGTGCATCTTGTACGCCTCGTAGCCGCTCGTGCGCCTCGGAAGTAACACGTACAAGTGCAGCCAAGTGATCGTTTAGTTCGCGGTCGGTCATACAGTTGAATCAAAAAAGAAACAAAAGAGCACGAGTAATGAAGATGGGTGAAAAATGTGTGTGGGGACTTACCAGCAAGCATCCCCCAAATGCCTGGCACGGGACGCCTGCACACAGACGCTACGAGGCCAGACGCTACGAGGCCAGACGCTACGAGGCCAGACGCTACGAGGTAGTTTGGGCGTTATCCCACATGGAGGCCACCGTTTCGCTACGATAGCTATCACCTGCGAGCGTGGCCCGGATGGCGCGGATATACTCGTTCGGTTTGCCCTTCATGACATAGCCCTGCGCTCCGGCCCCATGGGCGGCCTCTACATATGCCTCTTCGGCATGCCCCGACAGAATGAGGCATACAAGATCCGGATGGGCTTCACGCAGCCTATGTACCAGTTCGATACCACTCATGCCTGGTAGTGCTACATCGACAAGTACCACATCGGGGGGAGCCGAGGCCTCTGTTAGGTCGTTGAGTGCCGCTTCGCCGCTGTCGGCTGTGCCCACCACCTCAAAATCTTCTTCCGAAGACAGGTAGGTGCGCATGGAAGAGCGCATCAGGTCTTGATCTTCAACCAGGTAAATTGCGTAAGCCATGAGGGTATGTGTTTGGTGAATGGAAATACACAAAGGTGAGTACAGGCGTCGAAAGCGGCACAAGAGACGTGGAACCGGTGCGGTGCACATCTCGGCAGTACTACACTGTCGAATTACGATGCAGGAGGGGTGGAGCCATCCGGGTGGAGTGCATCAACGGGCAATTGAATGGTGCAATGGGTCCCCTCGCCTGGTTTGGCTTTAACCTGCAACGTTCCGTCGATTGAGCGAAGGCACTCGCGGGCTTTCCATAGACCGCTGCCCTCCGTGCTTCGTTGCAAGGCCTCGCTTGGGTCAAAACCTGTTCCATCGTCAACTACATCTAAATGCAGCGTATGGTTGTGCGTGTACACGTGCACCCGTGCTGCCTGCACGTTGGCATATTTGCACGCATTGAGCAGCAGTTCGCGCGTTACGCGGAACAGCACAGTGCGTACTTCTTCTGCACAGGAGATGCCCTCCGTCTGATCTTCGAGTTCAACAGTAAAAGCATGGCGCTTTTTGAGGTGCGAACGCAACCATTGCAGCGCCTCGATAATGCCATCACTTTCAAGCACAGGAGGCGCAAGGTCCAGAGTCAGCTTGCGCGCTGCATCAATCGCCTCGTTCATCAGCTGATCGACCTGCTCTGGCGAAACGAGTAAGGCATCCAGGTCGCCGGTTCCATCCAGGCCATCAAGAAGCATGCGCAGTTGCACCTGGATGCCATACAGGTACTGCAGCAGATCATCGTGCACGGCACTGGCAATCTGCGACCGCTCGCGTTGTTCAGCCATGGTGAGCGCTGTCGAGAGTTTGCGCAGCTTGGTGGTACGGGCTTCGACCTTCGCCTCCACCTGAGTCTCAGCCTTTATGAGCTTTTCTTGTACCTGTTTGCGCTCGGTGATGTCGAGCAAGATACCGTCGAGCCAGCGCACCGAGCCGTCGTCGGCAAACGAGGGCCGCCCATTATCTTGTACCCATCGGATCGACTCGTCGTTGCTTCGAATGCGGTATTCAACCCGGTAGTAGCTGCGGTCCTCAATGGCAGTGCGCACCGCGCAGCGGATCCGATCGAGATCTTCGGAGAGGACAACGTCCTTGAATGATCGACCGGCGGGGTCGAGCGTATCAGGGGCTAAGTCGCAGATATGTTTAAATCCCTGGCCCATGTAAAGGGAGGTCCAGGCGGTATCGTAGGTACACCGGTACACAGCCCCCGGTAGCCGGTTTACCAGTTCGTGTAGATCAGCTCCGCCGCGTGGGCTGTAGTCTGCGCCGGAAGACATGGTTTTGGAAAGGGCTTTATCGGAGGAGGCAGACGAGGTAGAGCCCCTATCGTGGTCAGACCGATGCGATGATGCAGACGAGGGCGTGTCGGGGTGCTTCATAGCATCTTGGGGAAAGAGGTACGGCAGGGCAGAACAGGGGACTGTATGAGGCGGCACTCATGCAGCAGGCAAGAATACGTAGAAGGCGGTGCCTTGGCCTTCTGCTGAACGCACGGTAATAGCGCCATTCATTGCCTCGGTAAGTTCTTTGGCAACGGTAAGTCCAAGCCCGCTACCCGTACCACGGTCGCCGCGCACGTACGGTTCAAAAAGGTCCGCGCGCATGTCCTTGGGAATGCCAGGCCCGGTGTCGGCAATGGTGAGGCGTACGGTGTTTTCCCGTTGCAGCGAGGTAGCATCGTGGCCGCCGGGTACTACAGGAGGAGGGGTCGCCCCCGACTCAGCATACACCGTGACACCGTCTTCGGCATTGCTGTAGTTGATGGCATTTGCAATCAGATTGTCAACCACGCGGCGTAGCGACTCGGTGTGCACATCGGCGCGTAAGGGATCCGCTGTAATTTCGCTGTATAGTGTAATGTGCTGCTGTTCAGCATGCAGTTTAATGGCCGAGATAGACGACTGCACGACTGTTCGTACGTCGTGTACTTCGGTGTCCATTGGCAGTCCGTCGTTCTGAAGCTGGGCCAGATCCATCAGCGAACTGGCCATGCTTTGCAACTGCGTAGTGGCCGACTGAATGTTGTCGACATACTCGGGTGCCGTTTCGTCGGCCTCTGACCGTAGCAGTTCCGACTGCATGTTAATCACGCTAAGGGGCGTTTGGAGGTCGTGGGCTACGCCAGCTACGAACCGTGATTTGGAGGCGTGAGCCTCTTCTGCCGCTTGCTTTGCTTCTTGGAGGGCTTGCTCGTACTTCTTGCGCTCGGTTACATCGCTGAAGTAAACCGACATGCCCTCTCGAAACGGATAAGCATGTACTCGAAACCAGCTGTCGAGCGGTGGAAAGTACGCCTCGAACTGAATGCTGCGTTCTTCTGCCATCACTTTTTTGTAACGCTCGTAGAACGCCAGATCGACCGCGCCAGGAAAGGCGTCCCAGATGTTGGTGCCAATCAACTCTTCCCGGTCGCGCCGCAGCCATTTTTCGGCTTTGCGATTGACGTATGTGAACGTCCAGTTATCGTCTAGCGCAAAGAACGCATCTGTAATGCTCTCCAAGATGTCTTCGTGGTAGCGGTACCCCGCGCGCAGTTCCAGTTCATCAACCGCAATGGCCGCCAGGTCTTCTAACTGCTTGATGCGTTTGGGGTCGGGCGTACGTGGCTCCGTATCCATCACGCAGATCGATCCGAGGCGATAGCCGTCTGATGTTTTCAGCGGCACGCCCGCGTAGAAGCGGATACCCTCTGTATCTTTCCCCGCATCTTCCGTATCGGTGACCGACAGTTCGCCCGTTACGAGTGGGTTGTTGGCGAACCGTTCGTCGGTGTGGGCATCCTCTACGACCATAGGGCCATCGCTTTTTACATTGTGCACGCAGAACGAAAGATCGAAGCCGACCTCTGGAGGGTGCTTCTCCCCGACGTAGGACTTGGTCCACTGCCGGTGATGCCCAATGAAGTTGATGTACGCATTCGGCACGTCGAACAGATCGGCAGCCAAACGCGTGAGGCGGTCGAAAGCTTCCTCTGGAGGAGAGTATACGCTCTGGTAGCGCCGTAGCGCAGCCAAACGGGCATCGTTAGCTACGTCGAAGTGGGAGGACGGCGATTGCTCAAGGTCGAGCTTTACGATAGACCGTTCCGAACCAGACGTTTCGGTGTGGGGGGCAGGCATACGGCAAGGATGGATGGCATGACACGTAATGTTATGCCCCTTTACCCTGTAAGCCGAACGCTTGTTTATAACATTCTTGTGCTTCGTTTTCTCTGGATCCAAAGAGGGTATCGAATCAGCAACAGTACTGCTCTGTCAAGGATAATTTTTCGGGTTGTGTGATAGTATGGAATCCCTCCCCCTAAATCCCCCTCCTCTGAGGGGGACTTGGGAAGGGGCCCCTCACAGTTCCTTCCTCCCCGGGGAGGAAGGGTAGGATGGAGGGGAAAATACGCATCTGAACCCAACCTTTCGAACCCAACCTTTCAGGGTTGACAGAGCAGTACATGACTGGGGCGTCGGCCAATGCGTAGTGATTATATTTCAGATGTCGGCACCTCCTCCAGTCCGGTGCCCTGCAGGGGAGCGGTATGGCAAGACTGCAATCGGATTTGGGATAAGCAGGATAGGCAACGGCGTGTGGCGCCAATATCACCATATTGTTACTCGCTGCCTTCGTGCTGTCATGAACGTCCCTGATATTGCTACGGGTAGCTCCTATGTTATGAAGCGGTCTCCTCTAACGCACTCCACTACGACGTTCACACACGCCCCACCCTCATGCTCTCTTCCTGGTTCGTACGCCCCGTAGCCCGTGCTGCACTGCTGGTGGCTGTGCTCCTCGCCCTTCCTCTTCAGTTGGTTTATGCGCAGTCTGATACGGACCGCCCCGCGGTAACTCGTACACTGGCGTTTGAGAATGCCACGGTCGTAAGCGCTCCTGGTACGGAGCAGACAGGGGTTACGGTGGTGGTGCGTGATGGCGTCATTCGCGCAGTAGATGCAGAGGCGGACATTCCGTACGATGCGCGCGTCATCGAAGCCGACTCGCTGTATATCTACGCGGGATTTATCGATGGCTTCTCGCAGGCGGGCATCGACATGCCCGATACCGATGACGACGACACCGTTGAGGATCCGGGTAATCCGCCGCCCGAACGAGCCGGGGTGCAGCCCGAGCGGCGCGCAACCGCGTTCTTCGATCCTACAGCGGGTCGCGTTGAGCAGCTGCGGGCCCAAGGCTTCACGGCTGCACACGTTGTGCCGGAAGGGCGCATGCTGCCGGGGCAGGGGGCGCTTGTGTCGTTCCATGGGGCCGATGCCGAAGCCGCAACGCTCGTAGATAAGCTGAGCCAGTTCGCCCAGTTTCGGGGGGCCCGTGGCTCGTGGCCCAATGTCGTTTCGCCCAGCACAACCATGGGCGTCATTGCTATGATGCGCCAGGTGATGCGGGAAGCCGACCGCCGCCAACAGCTCGAAGCAGCGTACGATAGCGACCCCCAGGGCCAGCCTCGTCCCCCACGCGATGACGCTCACACAGCGCTCATGCCTGCTGTTTCGGGCGAGCAGCCCCTTGTCTTTGCCGCGCCCTCTGCGCTTGATATCCATCGCGTACTCGACCTGAAGCAGGAACTGGGCTTCCCGCTTATGCTGGCCAACCTGAAAACCGGTTTTGAAGCGGTAGACGCGCTCGAAGAGGCCGATGCCCCGCTCTTTCTCTCGTTGGATCTGCCTGAGCCCACCGAGTTGCCCTCCGACACCACCGATGCGGAGCGCCCTGACCCCGACCCGGTGTTTCAGGTAGGCCCGGGCCTCGAACTCGATCGCGAGCGTACCAACCTGATGCGCCGCTTGCGTGCAGAGCAAGAGCGCCATATCAGCCAGGCCGTTACGCTGCACGAGGCAGGCCTCACGTTCGGGCTCACCACGCACGACACCTCCCCCGGTGATGTGCACGACCGCTTGCGTACTCTGCGCGACAGCGGCATGCCCGAAGATGCGCTGCTCGCTTCCCTCACAACCGTACCTGCCGAAGCCTTCGGGGTAGACCGCCAACTTGGACGCGTTGCACCGGGCTTCATTGGCAACCTCGTGGTTACGGATGCCCCGCTCTTCGATGAAGACACGAGCATCCGCCACGTGGTGGTAGACGGTCACCTGTACACGCAAGACTCCAGCGATGAAGGCGAAGTTACGGGTGATGTAGAGGCTGTCGTTGGAGCATGGACGATGACGCTTGAAACCCCACAAGGTGAAGTCGACATTGACGTTACCCTTAGTGGGGATGCAGAGGGCTTAAGCGGCACCGTCGTTGGGCCCGACGGCTCCGAGGAGCAACTGGAGTCGATCTCGTTCGACGGCGAAACCCTCTCGTTTGTCGTGCCCGGTAGCCAAATGGGCGACGCCCGCGTATCCGGCACGGTCGAGAATGACGCGTTTGATGGCCGTATGTCGGCCGGCGGCATGAGCCTCGACGTCACCGGACAGCGCACGCCGCCCGAGCGATAGCATCTGTCTGGCCTCTTCCCTTTTGTTTTTGCACTCTCGCCCCGAATCCCCCTATGCGAACTGTTTTCCTTCTTTTGTTTAGCTTTGGCCTGGTGTGGACGAGCACCGCACAGCCCGGTCCTGACCGCTTGCGCGCCGATGCGCCGAACAGCGTGCTCATCCAAAATGCCACGGTGCACACCGTAACCAATGGCACGCTCGAAACCACCGATGTGCTGGTGCAAGACGGGCGCATTGAGTCGATTGGCACGGATCTCGCTGCGCCGGGTGGGGTGGACACGTATGATGCCACCGGAATGCACCTGATGCCTGGCATTATCGACGCCCACTCGCACATTGCGATCTCGGATGTGAACGAGGCCACCAGCCCCGTCACATCGCAGGTTAGCGTTGGAGATGTTCTCGACCCCTACGATGTGCGTATCTATCGTGCCCTGGCTGGAGGCGTAACGACCTCGCACGTGATGCATGGCTCTGCCAACGCCATTGGCGGGCAGAACGAAACCATTAAGCATCGCTACGGCATGACGAATCCTGATGCGCTGCGCATGGACGAAGCCCCGCGTACGATCAAGTTTGCGCTAGGTGAAAACCCGACTCGCGTGCATGGGGAAGGCAGCAACATTGTGCCGCGCACACGCATGGGCGTGGCCTCGGTGATCCGCGAAGCCTTTACCGAAGCCCAACGCTATCAGGCGCTTAAGGATGCGCACGAGGCCGGCGAGCGAGATGCCCCACCGCCGCACAGCGAGCGCCTGGACGTAATTGCGGACATCCTCAGTGGCGAGGTGATGGTGCACGCGCACTCCTACCGCGCCGACGAGATCCTGATGCTGATGGATGTGCTTAGCGACTTCGATGTCGATGAAATCACGTTTCAGCATGTCAACGAAGGGTTTAAGGTCGCTCCAGAGCTGGCCGAGTTTGGCGCGGGCGCGTCGATTTTCTCGGACTGGTGGGCCTATAAGTTCGAGGTGTATTACTCGACTGCTTACAACGCGGCGGTGCTTGCCCGAAATGGCGTCAACACCTCCATCAACTCGGACTCGCCCGACCTGAACCGCCACCTGTATCATCAGGCTGCAAAGGCACAGCGCTACGGCGAACTGGACGACGAGGAGGCGCTTGCACTTATCACCATCAATGCCGCCGAGCAACTGGGCATCGACGACCGGGTGGGCTCGATCGAAGAAGGCAAAGACGCCGATCTCGCCCTCTTTAGCGAGCACCCGCTGTCGATCTACGCGGTGCCGCAGCGCACCTACGTGGATGGCATCGTCCGCTTCGACCGCGACGATGACCCCGACGACATGCGCCTGCAGGTCGATCCAGAATCGGTGGTCGAAGAAACGGTGGTCTGGCACGACACGGGCACCCGCCACGGCGCCTGCATGCAACAAGCTGGTAGCACGCACCTGCACGCTACCGAAACGGGGCTGCATCTGCACGACTAACGCGCACCTGCTGCCTCCGCGCTCTTTCTCTCGCTTTTGACCCACCCCTCATGCTTCGATTCGTAACCTGCTTGCTGAGCCTGACCCTGTGGATCCCCACGCTTAGCCATGCCCAGAATGCACCCGCCCAGCGCACCGACATTGCCATTACCAACGCCCGGCTCGTCACCGTATCCGACGGTATCATCGAAAACGGCACGCTCGTTATTCGGGCCGATACCATTGCCGCGCTTGGCTCCGACGTGGAGATCCCAGACGACGTAACCACCCGCCACGATGCCGAAGGCCACGCTGTGTATCCGGGCTTCATCGACAGCGGCACACGCCTCGGGCTTGTGGAGGTGAGCTCGCTCTCTGAAACTCAGGACTACGACGAAATTGGCGATCTGACGCCACATATGGACGCGCTAACTGCCGTAAACCCCAACTCCGTGGCCATTCCCGTCACCCGCGTAGACGGCGTCACCACGGTCATTGCCGAGCCCAGCGGCGGGCAATGGCCCGGACAGGCGGCGCTCATTGACCTGATCGGCTACACGCCTGAGCAGATGCACGTAGATGGCGTGCGCTATATGGTGCTGAACTTTCCTTCCACCGGGCGCCGCGGCACAAGCGATACGCGCTCGGAAGATGAGATCGAAGAGGAAGCGCAAGAGGCGCTCGACGAACTGAATACGCTCTGGGACGATGCTACGCTCTACGCAACGATCCAGTCGCGAACGGGCGAAGCCGGGCATCTGCCCGAGTATGCTCCGGCGTACGACGCGCTCGTGCCCGTTGTAACTGGCGAACAGCCCATCATGCTGAAGGTCGACAAGGCGGATGATATTTTGGATGCACTGGAATGGGCCGAGGAGCGTGAGATTCTGGATCAGATCGTACTGAGCGGGGTCTCTGAGGGCTGGCGTGTGGCGGATGCGATTGCGGATGCCGACGTGCCGGTGCTTACCGGGCCAGTCATTGCACTGCCCACCCGCGCCTCTGACCGCTACGATGCACCCTACGCCAATGCCAGTCGCCTGCACGACGCGGGCGTAACGGTGGCGCTGCGTACGGGCGAGGCCAGCAATGTGCGCAACCTGCCCTTCCATGCCGGATTTGCCGCTGCGCATGGCCTGAACCCGGAGGCCGCCCTCGAAGCGATTACGCTGACCCCCGCCCGCATTTTTGGCGTCGATGACCAGTTGGGCTCGCTCGAAGTAGGCAAACAGGCCACGCTGTTTGTGGCCGACGGCGATCCGTTCGAGCCGGCCACCCAGATCACGCGGCTGTTCATTAATGGATACGACGTACCGCTCGAATCCCGCCATACTGACCTCTACGACGAGTTCTTGAACCGCTCGCCAGGGCTGGAGAAGTAGAGGCCTTACGTAAGACCGAATGCTTTTGGTATTGCCTGCATCATGAGGCATTGCCAAAAAAGAAAAAAAGAGTTCGGGTAGCGCGTAGATCTTAAGTGATAGCCCTTCTGATAAAACCTTTGCTGAGGCGAACGGTCCCCCGTTCGCCTGCCTCGGGCAGCGCTTCCAGTGCCGAAAGCGTCCGGCACAGGCTCTCCGGCTACAGGCTCACCCTTTCCATCACTTAGCATTGAACAGCTACCAGAGTTCGTTTAAAACAGTCGTTTCAACACAAAAACGCCTGCCGTGCGGGATGCACAGCAGGCGTTTAGTGGTTGGATGGAGCCGGTGCCACGAGAAGCCGTGGCCGCGTGTTTACGATTCCGGAATCACCTGGATGTCGAGCGTAGCATCCACATCCGAATGCACTTTCACGTTGGCCTTATACGCACCAATCACGCGGATGTCTTCATGCAGCTCAATGTCGCGGCGGTCGATTTCGAAGCCGCGGTTGGCGAGCTCTACCGCAATCTGCTGTGTGGTGATGGTGCCAAAGATGCGGTTGTCCTCGCCCACCTTGGCGGTGAAGACGACCTGCATTTCTTCGAGCTCCTGCGCCACGCGCTCGGCCTCTTCCTTTTTGGCAGCAACCTTACGCGCTTGCTGGCGCTGCTCCTCTTTCAGTTGATTGATGGCACCCTGGGTGGCCATGCGAGCCATGCCCTGTGGAATCAAATAGTTGCGTCCGTATCCGTCGGCCACTTCGTGGACTTCGCCTTTCGAGCCCAGGTGGTCAACGTCTTGAAGTAGAATAACGTCCATAATGTGCTAAAATGAGTAGTGGTCAACAAGCAAGAACCCCGGTGTGCCCTATCGCACGTTGTCGGAGACGTACGGCAGCAGCGCCAGGTGACGAGCGCGTTTGATGGCGCGTGTAATTTGGCGTTGCACGTGGGCGGGTACATCGCCTACGCGACGGGGCAGAATCTTGCCCTGGTTGTTCGTAAACTGCTCCAAGAACTCGGTGTCCTTGTAGTCAACGTACTCAACGTGTTCAAAATCTTGGTCGTTACGAGCCATAACAGTGAATCGGAGAATCAGGATACAAAAAACGAGACCGCCGGATGCAGCATTTGGGCGCATCCTCAAGACACTTACGCATCTTCAGCAGCTTCTTCGACCGCCGACGTGTTCTGCTGGCGCTCGTAGTGGCGGATCATCTTCGCGTCCATGCGAAGCGTAAGGTAGCGCAGGATCTGGTCGTTCAGCTGCAACTGGCGTTCAAGCTGCGGCACGACCTTGCCTTCGGCCTTGAAGTACAGGTTCACGTAGTAGCCGCTGCGCTTTTTGTCGATCTCGTAGGCGAGGCGCTGGTTGCCCCACTCGTCGACATATTCCAGCGTGCCGTGCTCGCGGATGAACTTATTGACGGAGTTGACGATGTCGTCAACCTGATTCTGCTGAGCTACCCCACTGATGATGTAGGTCAGCTCGTACATGTTTTCGGAAGCCATAAGAGAAATTTATCCCTGTGGAATGAAACGGATGTTCACGCCCCGGTGCGCAGTTCTGCAGTGCCAAAACACAGATGCAGAACCCGTCGGAGCAGGGATCACAGCCATCGCACTCAGTCTGTAAACACCGATCTGCGATGCATTGTGACAGCGTATACATACCGCGCCTCGTGCAGAATGTGGCTTCCATGCATTGAAATAGCCACGAATTGGATGCTCGGGAGCTCTGTGCCTTCTGAACGCATAGCACAACGCGTTCTCGGAGAACGTTTTCAACCAACTGGAATATCACCGATAAAGAAAGCGCCTGACTCTGAACAAATTGAGGTTTTCCATGCAGAGGAGTTACGCACTTGACCCGAGGGGCGCCATTTCCTGCCTGTGGACGGGGCAGAGCCCCTAAACGACGGCGTCACGAGGCAGAGCCTCGCGACGAGATGACATTCGTGAATTGCAACTGCGTAAGTCCTGATGCAATTGACTACCGTTGAGTCAAGTATGATCCACGCCGTTGGGTACGATGACGATGCCAGCGAGTTGGAGGTGGTGTTCAACAGCGGAGGTGTTTATCGCTATCAAGATGTGGATAAAGAAACGTACGAGGAGTTGCTTGAAGCCGATTCGAAGGGTCGGTTCATGCGTGCGCATGTGATCGACGTGTACCCGTACTACAAAGTAAGTTCGTAGAAACGTTAAAAGTTAAAGCAATATGGCTCAAAGAAAACAGACGAAGGGAAAATGCACCTTTTGTGAGCGAGAAATGACAAAGGGCGGCTTAACGAGGCATCTGCCTTCCTGCACGGCACGGCAAGATGCGATCGAGGAAGCGGCTCAAAAGCAGGAGGAGGCCAAGCAAGACCTGTATCACCTGCAGGTCTACGCTGCCCGGAGCACGGACTTCTGGCTTCATCTGGAGATGAAAGGATCCGCAACATTGCAAGATCTGGATGCCTACCTGCGGTCCATCTGGCTGGAATGCTGTGGGCATCTAAGCCGGTTTTCGAGAGGCGGTTGGGGAAGTGCGGAGATCTCGGAGAGCAAGCGGGCC
>NZ_JAWOAR010000147.1:0-8325 GCF_046498435.1 Longimonas sp.
GTTTAATAAGCTTATTGATGAAAAAAATAATAAATATCCTGATAATGAGATTATTGAGCTTTATGAGTTTTATAAGTAAATGGTTGTAGAGAGCATCGATAGAATTAGGGATTGGCTGCAATCGGTTCTTCCGCTTCGCGCTTGATCGCCGGCTCCTCGTGTTGGGGAGCGGACGAGGTGTCCTCGTCGTCGGAGGCGCTGTTGTTGGAGGCATCAGCATGAGGCGCCTGCGCGGTTTTTTCGCGGTTGCGCTCGGCCTTCGCCTCCACCTGTGCGCGCTCAATGGCTGCAATGGTGGCTTTCATCTCGTCATCGGGGGTGCGGAACCAGTCGGTGCTCCAGATGCGGTGGATGCGCCAGCCCAGGTTCTCCAGCACCGCCTGCCGCGTGCGGTCGCGCACACGAGCCATCTTGGCGCTGTGGTACGTGGCGCCGTCGCACTCAATGCCGAGCACGTAGCGGCCCTCGCGCTCCGGGTCGACCACCGCCAGATCGATGAAAAACCCGGCCACCCCAATCTGATGCTCCACGCGGTAGCCCGCACTACGAAGCCGCTGCGCGACCGCGCTCTCAAACGGCGAGTCGGGGCCGCCCCCGGTGACTGTGGGCACGTCGAGTTCGCCGGTCTCTGCAAACTTCAGATATTCCTTCAGCACCTGCACGCCACGCGCATTGGTGCGATGCAGATCGATGTCGTCGGGGTTGAGGTTCGTGAACACCTCGCAGCGATACTTGGCGCGCGTGGTGAGCACGTTGAGGCGCCGCTCGCCGCCTTCACGGTTGAGTGGACCAAAGTTCATGGTCACCTTGCCGTTCGCATCCCGCCCGTACCCCACGCTGATGTACATCACGTCGCGCTGGTCGCCTTGCACGCTCTCCAGGTTTTTGACAAAGAACGGCTCCGTGGGATGCCCGGTGAAGAACGACTCGCACGACGGATCGTCGCGGCGCAGGTGCTCCAGGCGGTCGCGGATGGCGTCTTGCTGCGCTGAGCTAAACGTGGCTACGCCCAGCGACATATCGGGACGCGTGCGGGCGTGCTCCATCACGCGCTCGGCCACGGCCTGTGCTTCCTTCTTGTTCTGGCGGCTCCCGCCCCGGTCGTAGACGGTATCGGGCAGGTGGTTGTAAACCAGACCGATTTCGCCCTGCTCGGCACTGGGACTCGGAAAGACGTTTAAATTGTTGTCGTAGAACGCTTTGTTGGAAACGGCAATCAGCGATTCGTGGCGGCTGCGGTAGTGAAACCGTAGCATCTGCTCGGGCGCGCCCTTCGACCGAAACAGGTCCAGCACGCTCTCCTGATCGCCCGCCTGCTGCGCAAAGTCGTCGCCGCTGGTGTCGATGGCCGCGTCGAAGAAGTCGGTTGGGGGAAGCTGCTTGCTGTCGCCCACGACCACGGTCTGGTCGCCGCGCAAGATTGCGCCAAAGGCATCCACTGGACGCACCTGACTGGCTTCGTCGAACACGACCAGATCGAACGAAGCGCTCGCGGGCGGCAGGTACTTGGGCACCGACATCGGACTCATCATAAAGACGGGCTTGAGCGCCTGGATCGCGTTTCCGGCGCGCTGCATGAGCAGTCGAATTGGCATGTGGCGGCTCTTTTTGCCGAACTCATGCATCAGCACGCCCATCTGCCCGGCGCCGCTGGGCGGGGGCATCTGCTCGTAGTGCTTCAGCGCCAGCTCGTGCCGGTTGTGCTGAAGCGAGGCGCGATCCAACTCCCGAAATTTCTCGGCCACCTGCTCGTGCTGCTCCCCGCTAAACGTCTTGAGCGCAGGCCGCTCCTCAATAGCGCGCCGCACCAGTGCAGCGTAGTAGGCCCGGTCAAACAGATCGACCAGATGCGCCGGCGCCTCATCCCAGGTGCGCGCTACCTGCTCGACCGACTCCAGATCCTTCGCAGCCAGGTCGTTCGCCAGGGTGTTGTAGGTAATCATCTGTTGGATGCGAGGCACGGCGGCTTCGCACCGGTCAAGCAGTTCGGCCTGCACGTCGTACGGCTGATCGTGCAACGGGCCCTGTTCAAACCGCACATCCGCATTTAGCGCAACGGATGTCGCAAACGCATCAGCAGCCTCGTGGTAGCGCGTGCGGCGCGTGTGCAGGGTGTCGAGGTGATCGGCGAGCGCGGCGGTGTCGGACAGGGGCAGCGCATCGAGCACATCGGCGGGCAGGTCGTCCGCAGCGATGGCGTCGTGCAGAGCAGTGAGTGCTTCGGTGATGGCGTGCAGGCGCTCCCAATCGGAGGAAGGGCCACGCCAGGCGGGACCGAAGACGTCGGCAGCAATGGCATCGTAATCGGTAAGGGTGGATTCGAGGCGCTGGGCTTCGAGAATGGCATCGAGCAACGCCACGCGGTCCTCGCTGTCGTCGGGCAGCGGCCCCTGACACAGCGCAGCCAGCTCGCTTTTGGCGCGTCGCCAGTCGCCAATGAACCAGCGGTACCACTTGGAGCTGTGCTTGGCCAGCGCCTGCCGCATGGCAAACACGTCTTGCGTCCACGCTTCGGGAATGAGTGTGTCGTCGTAGGTGGCGTGGAGTTCGGCATAGCGCCGCCCGGCCTCAACCAGTTCGTGCAGCGCGTCGGTGTTTGCGCGCCACACATCGGCTTCCACATTGACCTCCGACAGGTCGGGCGCGTTGGCGGCCCAAGTGGCAGCGTGCTCCAGACGGTCGGTGGACTGAGGCGTGGTGGGGGCGTTGAGACAAAGCTGTTCGGCCAGCGCCTGGGTGGTGGCTTCGAGGGCGCGGAGCGCTTTGCGGGCCGTGCGGGCGGCTTGTTCAATCGCATCCTGCTCTTCGGGCAGGTAGCCCTTCTTCTCGCATCCCCAAAACGGATGGCGAACCGGAACGCCCATGCCGTCGAGATGCGACGCCACCTGCTCCACCAGAAACCGGCGCGTGTCGAAGTCATCCTTCGTCCACGACTGGGCGGTAGGCAGCCTGAGCGTTGGGGGCTCGGCCTCGCTCAGGGCGTCGCGCAGGTGCGCAAGCTTGCCGTAGGCCACGTACGGACGCACGCTGCTCTGTCCTACGGGCGTGTTAACGGCGTCGGCGTAGTCGTTGAGCCGCTGGCGTGCTTGCAGGAATACGTCGGTGTGCTGCGCGGCATCGTCGACGGTGGGGCGCCCGAGCTTGAGGGTGCGCTGTAGTTCGTTAAGCACCGACTTTTTGCGCGTTTTGTGGCTGTGCAACTCCAGGCAGGCATCGCCCAGCCCCACCTGATCCAGGTTGCGCTTAACCACATCGAGCGCTGCTGCCTTTTCCGATACGAAGAGCACGCGCTGCCCCTGCCCAATGGCCTCGGCAATGATGTTCGTGATGGTCTGCGACTTGCCGGTGCCGGGCGGGCCTTGCAGCACTAGGTTGCACCCTTGTTTGACATCGAGCACGGCGCGCGTCTGCGAGCTATCGGCATCGACCACGTGGTGGGTGTCCTCGGGGGCCAGGTGGTCGTCGAGGTGGGCGTCGTCGGGGATGCGCCCTTCGGGTACAGAAAAGCCTTCGTCGAGCACCTTGCGCAGCACCGGATGGTCGCCGGGCTGTTGATCCTCGGGCCAGTTGGCGGCGTCGAGGTCCTCGAACATCAGGAAACGCGTGAACGAGAAGAAGCCGAGCGCCATGGCATTCGGGGCGATCGACCAGCGGCTCCGTCCCTCGATGACCGAGCGCAGCGCTTCGGTGTAGGCAGCCACATCGAGCGGCGCGCTGTGGGCGTCGTCGGTATCGGGCAGCGGCCAGTCGAGCCCAAACTCGCCCTCCAGAAACGCACGCAGCGAAAGGTTGCCGCCCACGGTGCCGCCGGTGTAGGTGAGGCGGAAGCGGCCCTGCACGTCGGTGCGGTCGAGCGATACGGGCACGAGCAGCAGTGGTGCGCTCCGCTCGGTGTCTGTATCTGGACTGCGGTACCAGCGCAGCATACCCAGCGCCAGATACAGCGTGTTGATGCCTTCTTCCTGCAGCGATTGCTGCGCGTGGTAATAGGTGTTGAGCAGGCGCTGCTGGAGCTGCGGCGAGGTGTACGGCGTTTGCAGCACCGTGTCGGTGTGGCGCTCGGCAGGGCTGTTCGCCTCGGTATCGGGAGCCGGTTCTTCGGGGCCGGCTGATTCGTCCGGCTGACCAAACACCAGTTCGTATTGATCGGCCTCTAATTCGCCCTCCGATTCGCCATTCAGCTTCTGGCGCTGCTCATCGCTCACGCTGTTGAAGGAGAGGCGCCGTTCCTCGTCGACCAAGAGACGATGCACCTGTGTGGCACGTTCGTCGATCACCTCAACGCCCCGCGACTTCAGGGTGCGGTAGCTGATAAGCGGGTTGCGCAGGGTGAGGTCCAGCAGTTCGTTTTTGCGTGCGCGATCGAGCTGCGCATCAACAGAAGCCATAGTAGAATAGGGGCGGTTGGATAAGACGGCCCCGGCACGCACGCGACGGATGTGGTTCAATTCCAGACGCGCACAGGGTTGCGGGGCGAAACGCGTGGTATCAACATGCTGATTAGCACGCACAAGCGCAACACAGCGCGTCCAGCGCCGCAGACCGTGCAGCACAGGCATCACCCCACCCGTCCGCGCACCCAATCGGCCACCCCATCGAGCACGGCAGCGAGCTTGTCGCCGTGGCGTCCGCCTGCCGAGGCAAAGGTCGGACGTCCACCGCCGCCCCCGCCGAGTTCGCGGCCCAGCTCGCCCACCAGATCGCCCGCCTTCAGGTCGTGCGCGCCGATGAGGTCGTCGGCGACCGACGCGACCACGTAGACTTTCTCGCTTTCGGGATCGGTGCTGCCGAGCACGCCCACAGCCCCGGCTCCGAGACGATCACGCAGTTGCTGCCCCAGGTCTTGCAGCAGATCCATATCTGCTTCGCCGATGGAGCCCGTGGCCACGGTGATGCCGTTCACCTCGGTGGCGTCGTCGATGATGCGATCCAGGTGCTGAGCGAGCTGGGCGCGCTGCAAGTCCTGCACCTGATCGCGCAGGGCGTCGCGCTCGGCTTTCAGGGCTGCGATTTCGGATTCGAGCGGACGCTGCAATCCCTGAAACTGCTTCCGCGCCCGGTCGAGCGTCTCCAGTTCGCTTTCCACGTAATCCACGGCCGCATCCCCCGCCACCGCTTCGATGCGTCGAATCCCCGAGGCCACCGAGCCCTCCGAAAGCAGCCGCACGAGCCCGATTTCGCCCGTGGCATCGACATGCGTGCCGCCGCAAAGCTCCATCGAGAAGTCCGGGTCGAACGTAATGACGCGCACCTCGTCGCCGTACTTCTCGTCAAAGAGCGCCGTGGCACCGCGGTCGAGCGCTTCGTCCATCGGCACGCTGCGCTCTTCCTGCTTGGCGATGTTGCGCTGCACGGCCTGGTTGATCTGCACCTCCATGGCGCGGAGCTCGTCGTCGGTGACGGCCTCAAAGTGACTGAAGTCAAACCGCAGCCGGTCGGGCGCCACAAGCGAGCCTTTCTGCTGCACATGCTCGCCCAGCGTGCGGCGCAGCACCGCGTGCAGGAGGTGCGTGGCGGTGTGATGCTTCTTGATGTGCTGACGGCGCGAGGCGTCGACGGTCGCTTCAACCGGCGCGTCGAGCGATTCGGGCAGGCGCTCCACCATGTGCACAATGCGATCGCCGATGCGCTGCGTATCGAGCACGCGCACAGTGTCGCTGCCTACGGTGAGCGTGCCGGTATCGCCCACCTGACCGCCGCTCTCGCTGTAGAAGGGCGTGCGGCTCAGTTCAATGTGCGCGCCAATGCGGTCATCATCGTCCACCGTGCGCACGGCACGAATGGCAGCGTCTTCGAGGTGCGTGGTGTCGTAGCCAACAAACTCCGAGCGCGGACCATCGGACACCGTGTGCCAGTCGCCGTCGGTGTCACCTGTGCCGCCAAACTGCGAGGCCGCACGGGCACGCTCTTTCTGGCGCTTCATGAGCTGCTCATAGCCGTCCATGTCCACAGTCAGACCTTCCTCGCGTGCCATGAGCTGCGTCAGGTCGATGGGGAAGCCGTAGGTGTCGTGCAGCAGGAATGCGACTTCGCCCGCCAGCGCGCCCGCCTCGGCGGTGGTGACAAAGGCTTCGGCGATTGTCGCACGGTCGTCGTGGTCGACGTACGCATTGGTGAGCAGATGCATCGCCTGCGCATCCCCCTGAAGCGATTCGAGGGCGGCCTTGGCATCCTTCTGAGACTGATGCACATACGGCACCACGGTCTGGAAAAAGTCGAGTCCGGTGCCGAGCGTTTCCAGAAAGCTCTCCTCTTCGGAGCGGATGACGTTTTCGAGGTAGCCCTGTTTTTCGTCGAGACCGGGGAAGGCATCGCCCATGGCCTCAGTGAGCGCGGGCAGGAGCGCATACAAGAACGGCTCGCGCAGACCGAGTGTCTGGTAGCCATAGCGCACGGCCCGGCGCAAGATGCGACGGATGACGTAGCCGCGTCCTACGTTGCCGGGGGTTACGCCGTCGAGGATCGCAAACGCAATGGCACGGATGTGATCCACAATCACGCGCAGCGCAATGCGCACCGCCTCCACCTCGTTGGCATCATCAAGATCAATGTCGTTGTACCCGCGCACGGATTCGCGGGGCGACGCATCGGCCACTGCCTGCAGGAGCGGCTCGAACAGGTCGATGTCGTACGTGCTGTCTTTGCCTTGCAGCACCGCCGTAATGCGCTCAAAGCCCATCCCCGTGTCAATGTGCTGATTGTCGAGCAGCTTCAGCGAACCGTCAGGCTGCGCATCGTACTGCATGAACACGAGATTCCAGATCTCAATGACCTTCGGGTGGTCCTTATTGACGAGCGTCTTGCCATCCACCGCCGCGCGTTCCTCGTCGGTGCGCATATCCACATGCACCTCCGAGCACGGCCCGCAGGGACCCGTGTCGCCCATCATCCAGAAGTTTTCTTTCGAAGGCTCATACAGAATGTGCGCCTCCGGAATGGTCGTCTCCTCGGCCCAAAGTGTAGCGGCCTCCTCGTCGGCCTCCAGCCCGAGCGCGTCGTCGCCTTCGTGGACGGTGGCGTACAGCCGCTCCGGCTCCAGGCCCCACTCATCCACCAACAGTTCCCACGCCCAGCGGATGGCCTCGCGCTTAAAGTAGTCGCCAAAGCTCCAGTTGCCGAGCATCTCAAAGAACGTGTGGTGGTAGGTGTCGTGGCCCACCTCGTCGAGGTCGTTGTGCTTGCCCGACACCCGCAGGCACTTCTGCGTATCGGCAGCGCGGCTATAATCGCGGGTGCCGGTGCCCAAGAACACATCCTTGAATTGGTTCATTCCCGCGTTCGTGAAGAGCAGCGTACTGTCGCCCCCCGGCACAATCGAGGCACTCGGCACAATAGCATGGTCTTTCTCCGCAAAGAAGTCGAGGAATTGCTGGCGGATGGCCGAAGCGGAGCGATCGGGGGTAGACATAGACAGAACAGCCGGTTAGAAGACACAAAATTATAGATGGCACAGGAGAAAGCGCAGGCCCGTGCCAGGGTCGGATGTAGATATCCGCGCTCCGGGGGCTCCGTTCCACAGAAGCAGGGACGGGACCGCCGCAGGTGAGGCATCCTCGTCGCTTGACTGTGGGGATGCAGTTTGTGGGGGTGGTGTCTCGTGATTCTGGACTCCGTTTCCGCAAATCCGCGTCCTTTTTCTCCACGCGGAAAACGCCACCCAGATTGAAGACTATAAAAGGCAGGTGGTAAATTCAGAATCTATCTCTCGGAGGCGTAGCAATGAGAGTGTACACGTATTCAGAGGAGCGTCAACATCTTGCTGACCTGCCTAGTGCTCTGTCAACCCTCATTTTGATGGTCGCCTTGCAATCATCTCTCACGAAGCCTGTCATGGTGAGCGCAGTCGAACCATCTCCTTGGCGTTTAGCAGGAACTTTTCGGGACGGCACGGCACACGTATCCATCTTGGTTTAGCCCATAGAATGACCTGTGACACAGCACTAGTCTGTCAAGGATATTTTTTCGGGTTGTGTGATAGTGGAATCCCTCCCCCTAAATCCCCCTCCTCCGAGGGGGACTTGGGAAGTGACACCTCACAGTTCCTTCCTCCTCGGCTAGTCCTTGCACATAACTTTCTCTTTGATATTTTGTTGGCAAGAGGTTTGCCTGCTTTACCACTTGTTCAATTATTTCCCCCTTTGCTAGATCGACTGGATCGTCCGTGCCATTGGATCCGCATTCAGGTCATCTGTTTGGGGGTATTTCGTTTACAGGATTCACACCTCCCCGCGGTATGAAGCCCTTCCGGCCTCGAAGAAGTGGGCCGTCCGGACGAAGCCCGGAGGGACGCGCTCGAAAATTGATCCTGTTTGAGCGAGCCTGCGA
>NZ_JAWOAR010000237.1:0-5568 GCF_046498435.1 Longimonas sp.
CCCTCTTCCTCGCCATCGTCGACAATGTCAATCGTGATGGTTTCGGGAGCCGCATCGGGCCCGGTGAAGGTAAAGGTGGTCGGATCCGAAAAGCCGGTGACGTCGGTGCTGGGATCGGCATCGCCCTCGGCGGTGACGGTGACATCGACCGACTGGCCGTCCTCCAATTCTGGTGGGCGTACCGAGACCGAGACGCTGTTGTCACCCTCAAGGGTGCGCGTGTACAGCCGGTTAAAGCGCGCAGCAGGCACCGACTCCACATCGCTTTCGCGGACAGGAATCAGTTGGCGATTGTCGAAGAAGACGCCGACAACGCCTTCATAGTTAAATGCGCCGTCGGGAATCGGGGCGCCAATGATGTTTGTTTCAAGATCGTCCTGCACCCGAAAGTCAACCTGCTCTCCGGCTGTGTTTTGGGCCGCGTATGAGGTGCCACTTTCAAATGTCTCCCCCGGCTCTACGCCCGAGAAGCTCAGCCCTGACAGGCTGACAAGCACGCTTTCGTAGTTGGAGTCGGAGTCGGAGCTTGTGACGTCGCTCACCGACACGGGAATGGGTTCGGGCGAAGCGCCCTGCTCCACTACTTCGTAGCCGGTAAGGTCGCTGCCGTTGATCTGCACCAGGTTGTTGAACTCGGAGACCGTGCCGCTCACGCGCAGGGTTGTACCGGGCTGAATGGTGCCGTCTTCGATGTCGGACTGGAAGGCGGTGCTGTTGTCGCCATCGACCTGGCGCAGCACAATGCCGCTGGCGCCGGTGGCTCCGCTTTCGTCTTGGATGCGAGCGTACGAGCCGAATGCCCGCGACACGGTGCCTTCAATGATGACCTCGCTGCCGTCCACCTGATCGCGCGCGTCATTGATCGATATGGCTTCGCCGTCGGTGGGCGGAGCGGGCTCTTCGTTGCCACCATCGTCTCCATCATCGTCATCGCCATTGTCGCCGCCATCGTCAAGGGGAGTGCCTTCTACGGTGATGTTGTCGAAGCGGTTGTTGCCGCTCGCCCCCGTAGCGCCATCGAGCGTAAAGCGCACCACCAGATCAGTGTTGTCGTCGGTAGCAGTATCCCCACTCATATCGAGCGCTTGCAGGCTGAAGCTCCCCGGGGTCGTAATTGTCTCCAGATCGGTGAACGTTGACCCGCCATCGGTGCTATACGCAACAGCCTGTTCGTCGAATCCGGAACTGGTACCGCGTGTGGCGTAGGCTATTTCGATGTCCTCAAACCCTTCCGTAGACACGTTCAGGTCGAAGTACTCGCCGTTGTTGACCTGATCGCTTCCCCCTTGCACCACAAAGCTTTCGCCTGCTGGATCGTCATTTTGGGCGTTAGTGCTCGATCCCCCAAAGCTCTGGATGGCTCCCTCTGTAAACGTGTAGGTGAGCGTGCCATCTCCTGTATTGGCCTCGACCGGGGCAGGCCAGGCGGGGGTGTCCTCAACGGGATCGTTGAAGTTCCAGTAGTGGATCACATCTTGTGCAGCGGCGGGCGCAGCAAAGGTACCTGCCACGAAAAGCAAAATGGCAATCCATGCCACAGGAGCGTAACGTAACGTCATAACATACGGTATCGTAAGGGCACAACAATGGTGGGGCGAGCGCAAAACGGTGGGGACAGTGCGCTTATACATAACCCAACCTATCTATCAGCAGGGACGATTGGAAGCGCACTCTGCAATATATTGACGAATCCGAAGGTTCTAATAATTCCGTAACACACACCCGCAGCGGGTTTCATGAAGATGCGAAGATGTTTTCCGGTCTGGTAGCCCGACGAACTACGTAAAGCACTCTGTTTAAGAGAAGCGGCTTCGCATCCGCAAGTCCTCGCAACACACGAGTGCACTTTGCTACCCTCCACAGCCTGCCATCGTACGCCCGGTCTCTCCCCCTACTTTTATGAAGTTTTACAGCACCCAACTCGCCTATCTATTTGAAAACAAAGAGGCGCGGCGCGACCTGGTTGCGCTCTCGAAGTACATCGGGTTTCTGCTACTTACCATGGTGGTGCTGTCGGTTGGCTTCCAACTGATCATGTGGTACGTGGAGGACCAGTCGCACACCTGGGTGTCGGCGTTCTATTGGACGCTCGTTACGATGAGCACGCTCGGCTTTGGCGACATCACCTTCTACACCGACGTGGGCCGCCTCTACAGCATGTTTGTGGTTATAACGGGCATTATCTTGCTGCTCATTGTGCTGCCATTTGCGTTTATTCGCTACTTCTATGCGCCCTGGCTCGAAGCCCAGATTCACGCCCGTGCGCCACGAAAAGTAGATCCCAACCTGGAAGACCATGTCATTCTCTGCAATCAAGACCCCATTGTACCCGGACTCATTGAGCGAATGGATACGGAGGGCGTCCCCTACGTGCTCATCGAACCCGATCCCGACCGGGCGTCTGACCTGTACCTCGACGATGTTTCGGTGATTCTTGGCGATGTGGACGATTCAAAAACCTACGCCGCAGCACGCGTGGAGCATGCAAGCGCGGTCCTGGCCAACCGAAGCGATGTCGAAAACACCAACATCGCCCTTACCGTTCGCGAGAGGGCTCCTGACACCCCTATCGTTGCCATTGCCCACGACCGAGATGCTATTGATATTCTGGAGCTTAGCGGATGCACCACCGTGCTCCCCCTAAAGCAGATGCTCGGCGAGCAACTGGCCAATCGCATCAACGCAGGCCATGCCGAGTGCCACCCCATTGGCTCGTACAAAGATTTAGTGCTGGCCGAGGTGCCTGTACAAGGCACACCGCTGGAAGGAAAAACGGTGCGCAACACCCATCTGCGCTCGGAAACAGGCGTCAGTATTATTGGCGTGTGGGAGCGCGGTACCCTCGATCAGGCACGTCCCGATACTACCCTCTCTAAAGCCAGTGTGCTCGTTATTATTGGCACACAGGCCCAAGTCAGCGCTCTCAACGAGCAGCTTACGCCGTATGCTACCGGCGACCATCCTGTGCTCGTGATTGGCGGCGGTACGGTGGGCGAAGCGGCGGCGCGGGCCCTGCTGGCGCGGGGCATCGATGTGCATGTGGTTGAGCGCGATACCGATCGCTGTGAGGCACTCCGGCGCGTGTCTGACGGTGACGATACCGGCACGCTTACCGTATTCGAGGGCGACGCCTCCGACTATACCCTGCTTGAGGATGCGGGCATCAAAAACGCCCCGTCGGTCTTGCTCACCACGCACGACGATGCCGTCAACATCTATCTGGCGTCATACTGTCGGCGCCTGAATCCCGGACTGCGCATCGTAAGTCGTATTGTGCACCGTCGCAACATGGAAGCGATCCACCGTGCTGGGACCGACTTCGTGCTGAGCTATGCCATGCTTGGCCTTGAGTCGATCTGGGCAGCCCTCACCGACAAAGAGCTCGTCGTAATGGGCGAAGGGCTCGATCTGTTTACGCGTACCGTGCCCCCGGCACTTGACGGCAAGACGCTGGCGGATAGTGGCATTGGGGCGCTCACGGGGCTTACCGTCGTGGCGGTGCTCTGTCCCAATCGCGACCTCATTACGCAAGTCCGTGCTGGCACAACGCTCAAAGAGGGCATGGACCTGCTCATGGTGGGTACCGATGCGCAGTATCATAACTTCGTAGAACGGTTCGGATGACACTACCAGGCACGCGCCTGCGCATCCCTTTCACGAACATCATGCAAATGAATATGCAAGATTTTCGGAAGCGCTTACAATATATTGCATAGCAGCTTGCTGTTGTCTCCAACAGCCGTTTAACTAAACAGGCGCACCGCATGCTTCCCATTTTTTGCATCGACCTTTCCGTTTCCGCCTATGAAACCCGCATCTACCGATACGGCCAACGGCACCGACCACGGTTTTTTTGCCGAGGTGAACAGCATGTTCGATACGGCTGCTCAGCACACCGATCATCCCAAGGGCGTGCTGCATCAGATCCGAGCCTGCGATAATATCGTCCGGTTTGAGTTTCCGATCAAGCGCGACGACGGGAGCATTGAGGTGATACGTGCTTACCGCGCCGAGCACAGCCATCACAAAAAGCCCACGAAGGGCGGCATCCGCTATGCGCTGAACGTAAATGTGGATGAGGTGATGGCCCTCGCCTCCCTCATGAGCTACAAGTGCGCGATTGTGGATGTGCCGTTTGGCGGTGCAAAGGGCGGCGTATGCATCGATGCGCGCAACTATTCGGTGCACGAACTGGAGCGCATTACCCGCCGCTACACGTTCGAACTGATCCGGAAGAACTTCATCGGCGCTGGCGTCGACGTGCCGGCCCCCGATTATGGCACCGGGCCGCGCGAGATGGCCTGGATCATGGACACCTACAACCAGATGACCGACGACGACTTGAACGGACTGGCTTGCGTAACGGGTAAGCCGGTGGGACAAGGCGGCGTGCGCGGACGTACCGAGGCTACCGGACGCGGCGTGTACTACGGCATCCGCGAAGCCTGTGCTTTTAAACACGACATGGATGCGCTCGGCCTGGATACCGGCACCGCTGGCAAATCGGTGGTGGTGCAGGGGATTGGGAACGTGGGCTATCATGCCGCCCGCATCCTGCAAGACGAGGGCGACGCGACCATTGTAGGCATTGCCGAAATTGAGGGCGCAATCTACGACCCCAGCGGATTTGACATCCACGATGTGGTGGCGCATCGCGAGGAAACAGGGTCGATTCTCGACTTCCCCGGTGCTACCAATATCGAGGACTCTTACAAGGCATTGGAGCTGGAGTGCGACATCCTGGTTCCAGCGGCCCTCGAAGGAGTCATTACCAAGGCGAATGCCCCAGACATAAAAGCCAAAATCATTGCCGAGGCGGCTAACGGCCCCGTTACGACAGAGGCCGATGAGATTCTGGTTGAAAAGGGCACGCTCATCATTCCCGACGTGTATCTAAATGCCGGCGGCGTTACGGTGTCCTACTTCGAGTGGCTGCGCAACCTCTCGCACGTACGTCACGGACGCATGAGCCGCCGTTTCGAGGAGCGCAACGCCGAACGCATCCTGCGCGCTGTGGATGAACTCACCGACCAGAGCTTCGACGAGCAGCTCATGGAAGACCTCGTCAAACGCGTCGGCTTCGGCGCCAGTGAGGAGGACCTCGTGAACTCCGGGCTGGAGGATACGATGGCCTTCGCCTACGAAGAAATCCGTACCGAACGCGAGAAGCACGGTATCGATATGCGTACAGCCGCTTTCGTGAGCGCCATCAACAAGATTGCGAAGTCGTACGCCGACATGGGCATCTTTCCCTGATCGCCGTGCCGATTCAAAACCAGAACGGTACAGGGGGAGGCGTCGAGGGGCGTCTCCCCCTTTCGAGTTGCATCCAGCGCCTACTGTCGTGTCACACCTGAATGTTCGGGTTGCAAGGTTCCCCATTCGTATGCTGTCATCTTGAGCGAAGCGGCTCCGCCAAGGAGACGCGGAGTCCTGACACGAGCGAAGCGACTGATGAACGCAGTGAATAAAGATCTCCCCCAAGGTTGGCAGGGCCGTTCAATCGCCTATAGCCCCGCTGAGCGTCGAGGAGATGGTTCGGCGTGCTCCGGGCTGGGCCCGTCGCGT
>NZ_JAWOAR010000250.1:0-3982 GCF_046498435.1 Longimonas sp.
GCTTCACGGGGCAACCGCGGATCATCAGGTCTGGGCCGAACAGTTGCAGCCGCTCACCGACGACTACCGAGTCATCCGATGCTACGGCGTGACCGGAAGACCCAGCTGCTCTTGACAGGCGATCCCACGCAGGTCTTAAATGGGTCCGGATTCGGGTGGCGCATGCCCAAAGCCATGTTTTTCCGACGCGACTGGGAGGTCCCGTCGCCCCACACGTTGCGTCGCTCATTCCGTGCTGGGGCGGCTACGCTACGCCTCCCCAACGCCGTGGCCAACTTGCTCCGTGCGGAGAAAGCAACGGTTGTTCCTCTTGATCCCGACAAGGCCCGCCGTGATGGCCCTACACCCCAGCGCATCTCTCCCGATGCTTCGGTCGATGACGTGCTTTCGCAGGGGCGTCCCAATGTGCTCGTTCTGGTTGCCGACGACGAAACCGCAGCGTCGCTACGTGAGGCATGGGGACATCCGTTTGTATGGAGCGTGGCTGAAGCAAAAGGGCTGGAGGCCGACCACGTCGTATTGTACAAACTTCCCGACCACCTGGAGCACCCCTCCGATCTCGCCACCAAGGCGCGTCAGGCGGCCGACCGCCGGTGGAACCAGCACATCCTGCGCCTCCACTATGTCGCTGCTACGCGGGCTCGCCGCAGCGTAACTATTGTGGCCAACCCGCACCCCGACGATTCGCTCTGGCACGCACCGGGCGTAGCGAATGCAGTCGATGTGAAAGAAATCTTTGATCCCGTGTGGTCGCACCAGGCCTCTGAACGCCACTGGCTTAAACGCGCGGTGTACTATCGCGACCATGAGCAGTGGACACAGGCCGCGGTATGTTATCGCAATGCCAACGACGACGCCTGGGAGCTGCTCTGCGCGTGGATTGCCGATCCCTCGCAGCCTCCGCTGTGGGCGGAGGTCTATCCGCGCATTGGGGCGTGTACCGAAACACAGGCTCAGGTGCTGCTGGAGTGCAGCACCCCAATTCGAGATCTCCCGGCAAAGGTGCACCTGCTCCGCACGCTCAACCGCGAGACAGAAGCCGATGCCGTACAGGCGCGTCACGATGAGGCAACCGGCAACTGGGAAGCAGCTGCCCGATACCACTACGACCAGAACAACCACGCGAAAGCCGGTACGCTCTACAAGAAGATGGAAGCCTGGCTTCCGGCAGCTACGTGCTTCAAGCGGGCTGAACGCTGGCTTGATGCGGCACGCTGCTTCAGGCAAAATGGCGCCTGGGAACAGGCTGCCGATCACTACGAAAAGGCGCAGCAATGGAGCGAGGCCGCTGTCTGCTGTACTAAATTGGACGCCTGGGATCGCGCCGGACCACTCTTCCAAAAATCCGGAAAATGGGAGGAGGCCGCTCATTGTTATCGGCGCACTGAATCTTGGTCGAAGGCTGCCGACTGCCATAGTAGTGCACAGAAATGGAAAGAGGCCGCCCACGACTACCGGAGGGCTGAAAAGTGGAGATTGGCGGGACTGCACTTTAAGAAGGCACGGCAGTGGCGGGCAGCAGGCCATAGCTACCGTAATGCCAAGGCGTGGGAAGATGCCGGTATGTGTTACCGGCGTAACGGCGATGGCAAACGGGCCGGCGATTGCTACGCAAAGATCCACCAGTGGAATACCGCAGGAGCGTGCTACCGAGAGGCAGAGGCCTGGAAGAACGCAGCCCTCTGCTATAGCCAGGCCAAAAGCTGGGAGGCTGCTGTTGAATGCTTTGAGCATGCGGGTATGCCGCAGTGGACCCAGGCCTGCACCGTTGTTACCGCCAACGACACTGATAAGGCGTTTCGTGCGCTGTGGGAGACCCACGGAGCGCTTTCTACGAATATCGCCGCCTTTCTACTTGAGCATGATGTCTTTCTGAAGGATCCAACCTGGCAGATCTGGCTCCTCCATCAGGCAGGTCGAGACGAGAAAGCCAGTGCGCTGCGACAGTTGTACGATGCCGGCCACCACACGTGGGCAGCGATTGCAGATACGTACGTCGCACAAACGCAGTACAAGCAGGCAGCCATCTATTACGAACGGGCAGAAGAGTGGAGCGCCGCCGCGCAATGCTTTCGAGAAGTGTCTGACTGGTCACGTGCGAAACGGTGCTACCATAACGCCGAGGAATGGAGCCATGCAGCAGCGTGCGCAAGGCTTCTCGGACATGCCGTATGGCAACACCTCTACCAGGCCCGAGCTAATCCAGACAATGCCGAATCGATCTTGCGCGATATGTACGATAGCGGGGTCTCGCTGTCGGATGAACAAGTCGCTTTTCTGAAAAACGCCGGGTTTGATGTGTCCCCTGCACTGTTGTACGCCGTAACCAGCTACTGATAGCACAACCCCGGACACCCTATGTCCGGTCGGTAGACTGCATCGGATACAAGAAGCGCGTTGTTTTTGCTCTATCTGTCGGCGTGCTCATGACCAAACAAAGCCATAACGAAGCCCCAACCTCACAGAAGGAAGTTCCTGATACACTATACCGTCGGGCGTTCTCGGCAGATTCAGATGAGCGGTGCGCTGTCGCCGCGTATCCAAAGGCCCCAATTGATCTCTTACGCAAGCTGTCCGAGGATGACGACCCGAGCGTGCGAAAAGCCGTTGCCTCCAACCCCAACATGCCCCTGGAGCTGTTGTGGGAACTGGCGGAGGAGTTTCCAGAGGCCGTGGTGGAAAATCCTGCGCTGAGTTTGCAGGTGGCCGCTGACCCGGGTGCCATCACGGAGGCCCCCACCGAGGCGTTAATTGTTCTCGTAGGACGAGAGCAGGTCTCCGAACGGTGGCTACGGCGGGGAAGCGACCATTACAGCTATCGAGTCCGGAAAGCAGCAGCCAAGAATCCGTCGGCCCCGACCGACGTGTTGAAAAAGCTGGCCCAAGACAGTGACGACGACGTGCGTAAGGCGGTGGGGGGCAACCCGTCGTCTGAGATGCAGGTCCTTGGGCGGTTGGCGGAAGACACCTACTACCCCAATGTCCGTGCGGCCGTTGCAGGGAATCCCTCTACGCCTCCACAGGTGCTTGAACACTTGGCTGGAGACGAGCACGCCAGCGTGCGCAAGGCGGTAGCAACAAATCCAGCGGCATCCACAGAGGCTCTTGAACAGCTGATCGGAGACGAGTACCGTACGGTTCGCCAGGCAGCGGCAGAGCATCCATCGGTACCCGAAGAGGTGTTTCAGCTGCTCCGCAGAGCAGGGGCAGATGAGAAGATGCGCACCGTTGGCTGTGCTCCCGAGTCGCTGACCGAAGAAGAACGAGACCGTCTTTTCGCATGGGGCCGATATGGGCGTCATCTGCTGGCTACGCATCCCGATACGCCGCCAGCGACGTTGGAGCGTCTGGCATCAGATGCCGACAAGACTGTGCGGAAGGCCGTGGCAAAGCATCCTGCAACTCCGCTGGAGGCGCTACACACGCTGGCGTCGGATGCAACGTGGCGGGTGCGTGCAGCGATAACTGAAAATCCGTCATCACCCACAGAGGTGCTCGATACGCTGATCTCGGACAACGACCCCTTCGTGCATCAGGCGGCGCGACGCAGACTGAACCCGTAACCTTAGGACACGCAATGTCCGCCTGCTTTTCAGAAGCAGTATACCCATTGCACTTTTCCGCTCCCCGCCCGCAACGTGCCCATGACTCCCAATGCGCTGACGACCTATCTCCGCACGCTCATCCAGAACGAACTGCGCCTGAGTGTCATGATGTGGGGACCGCCCGGCATCGGAAAGTCCAGCATCGTTGCGCAGTTGGCCGCCGATTCCAGCATGCAACTCATCGACCTGCGCCTGAGCCAGCTCGCGCCCTCGGATTTGCGTGGACTGCCGGTGCCTCAGCCCGATGATAAAATCGCCACGTGGTATCCGCCCGAGTTTCTTCCGCAGTCGGGCCGCGGCATCCTCTTTCTAGATGAGCTCAATATGGCCGCCCCCGCGGTCCAGGGCATTGCCCAGCAGCTCATTCTGGACCGCAA
>NZ_JAWOAR010000311.1:0-11533 GCF_046498435.1 Longimonas sp.
GGAATCGTAAGGAACGTTTTTCAGGAAGAGCCCGTTGTCGCCAAGCATTTCGCCAGAAGGTCGGGGTAAAGACGATGAGCACGGTAATGATTTCGAGGCGCCCGGCCATCATCAGGAAGGAGAGGATCCACTTGCTGAGGGCCGGCAGGTGCGCGTAGTTTTCGGTGGGCCCCACGGTGCCCCAGCCGGGCCCGATGTTGCCCACACACGAGAGGGCCGCGCCGAACGCGGTCTGAGCCCGACGGGCATGTGACTTCGAATTGGAAGAACACAGGCTCTCCAGCTTCTTTGTCGACGTGGGCGTGTGCTTGCATGCCTGGTACGCCAACTGCAAGCGCGAAAAGTAGTGTGAGGGTGCGCATCATGTACAGTACTGCTCGCTAGCGATGAATCGTGCCTACACGGCAAACGCTCCGATCACATTTAGTTCACTGTCGAAAACAACAACGGACCCATGTCCGAGTCGGAACATCTGGTCTTCACTTAACTGATAGCGGCTGGCGATGAAGTAGTAATTCCCCGCCTTATAGTAGGCTGAAAGCCACGGTGGTGTACTTCGTTCTTCAGGCACACCGTCGTTAAAGAATTGACAGACATCCGCGTCCGTATCATCAGTCAGCATACGTATATCTTCGGGCGTCGCCCCCCACGTGCCACCCGAAGCGTAGTTCTCAGCCCGGTCGGTGTCTTGAATGACAATCTCCACTAACCTGCGTGTGGATGCATTGCCTGTGGGGCATGGGTCGGCCTGGAAAGCCGATGCGGTCGGTGTTGACAGCAGAAGCAGGACGGCAATCGGCCCCAGTACGGTTCGCAAGTCTACTGTCATCCTGAATAGCCTTTGATGAAGTTCAAGTTACCGTCCAAAATATAGATAAACGAGAGACCTACAACAACCTCATTAGTATTTTCCGACTGTTTGAGAATCTGCGAGGCAAAATAGAAATCCCCAATTTTGAAATATGCCAGATTGTACCCATCGATAGATGCGCTGAACTCATCATTTAGCTGCTGGCATACGTCAGGATCTGACACTGATTGAATCTGGTCGACGCTCAGGCTTGTGGTTCCCGTTTCCTGGCGTGCATCGGCCAGGTTAGGGTTAGTCAAAAAATTTTCGACCATCGACTGAGCACGGTCCGAGCCCGACGGGCATGTAGTGTCAGCGTAAGCGGACACGGATTCTCCAGCCTGTCTGTCGACGTAGGCGTGTGCTTGAATGCCTGTTACGCCGACTGCAAGCGCGAAAAGTAGTGTGAGGGTGTGGAAGAGGGTGTGCATTGCACTGATAGTCTGCAGGAAAGCCGAACGCCTCTATCTCTATCATCCCAGCCAGTAGACGACAATTTCCTTTTCTCGTTTTGTTGTGCTGTAAAACTGACGAAGCGCAGGCAGCAGTTTCACAGCTACCGTTTCCCACATCCAGGTTCGGCGGTGTTCACTTGCATAGCGATCTGACTCCGTCTTTAGGACCTGCTCAATACGATCCCGCAATTGTTCTTCGGTCATGGAGGCCAACTGGTCATTGATCGCTGCAATGTCTTCGGAGAGGCTGTAGCGCAGGGGAAACACGTAGCCATACGAAAGCGCAGGCTCGTTCATGACGTGCCATCCAACCAGACGCGCTCCGTACACCATCCAGAAGCATGGATCGTTAGGCTCGTTGTCCCCAAACTCGCGGGCAAATCGGCTATGCACGTTTCCCGTTAGCGCGTCTAATGCCTCCACATATCGCCTATCAAAGTACAAACGGTACGGGTCCTGCTCAGGCTGTTCTTCCATCCAGAGTTCGTATGAACGGCTTCTTCCGTTGATACGCTCGGGATGCGTGCGTTTTACGTCCGTGATGCTGCAGCGCCCGGTGAGTAGATCCACAGCTACACCGATCGGGAGCCGAACCAGTGATAGGTAAGAACCCATTTTCTATTTCTGGTATTGTTAAAGGTTAGCTTTCTCCCTCACAGACTGCCTGAAAGTTTACTTCGACCTCTGTAAGAAAACTGGCTATCGTGCTGGGCAAGTCACTCGTTCCAATCAGCCCACCTTGCAAGTGATAGTCGCCCAAAGCATTTTTCGTGACTCGGAGATGCATCACGTTAACCCCACGCTCCGATGCATATTCTGGAATACGAACGCTTTCGTCTCCGCCAAGGTTATCAACACTGCTATACTCTGAGTTTGTAACCAGCAGATAGAGGGGAGAACCAAGTTGATAGTCATGATCTGGCAGTTGGTCATAGAAACTTTGCAGATCATTGATATGTGTTTGCCACTGTCCTGTACTCATAGAGCCTGACGGGTTATGAGAAAACTTGACCTCAAGAATAGAAGTGACCAATCCTGGTATGTGGGTACCGTCGTCCGTAAAAGCCTCAGCATAACCGTCTACTAAATTGGAGAGTTGTGGGGGTTGATCTTCTCGACGATCAGTCCACTGGTATTGACGCATTCCCGGAAGAGTGGCATTGAGACTGCTCCGTACACTTGCCTGGAAGTAGGGCCATAAAGCACCATCATCACCCGGAAGGGTCAAACCCGGCATATCCTGACACGCTTCCCGAATAACCGATGCAACCTCTTCTTTCGGCACGGGATCATCTGCCGTATCACACCCCGCATTCAGCAACGTATATCCGGCGGGATCGTACGGCGCGGCGATCAGTCCGCTGCTCGTGACCACGTGCCAGGTGGCCCCGACCATGAAGCCGGGCGCGTCGTGCGGGCCGTCGCCTCCGCCCCCGCCGGTACCATCATCAGTGGGGGGATCGTAGCAGTCGGCTCCACACGGGTCGTCTCCACCGGTTGGGGGCGGGCTATCAGATCCGCCTCCTGTGCTGCCTCCACACTCGTCTTCGTTTTCGTTATCATTGTTTTCGTCATCATCACCTCCAGAGCCTGGCCCTCCACTGGGGTCGTCCCATGGCGCAGACCAGCCGCTATCAGGAGGAATGGGGTCCCACCAACCGCCGCCTCCACCCCCGCCGTCATCAATGGCTATCGGGTCAGCAGTTACCACAACCTCATCACACTCTTCCGACCAGCTTACGTCGTCAGGACCGTCTCCATCTCGGTCACAGTTTAACCCATTGTACAAAATTGGCGTTGGGTTTTTGGGGTCATCGTCTGTAGAGGAGCCCGAACTCCACCCATCGCCTGTATCGGGAAGCCCTACCCAGTCAAGTACAAGATCGCGGGCCTCTGCAGTGGCCGGGATCAAGCATGTCGCCTGTCGAAGCACCAAGCCGTCTTCGGTCCGAAGCCGATACGTGAGGCGCTGCTCCCCAAGTGCCTTCTCGGCAACCGCTTCCGGGAAGGCCAGTTGGGCGTATCGATACTGGTACGGACCCGAGGTATCGCCTTCGGGGTGCGCACTTAAGACACACCCGTAGAGCCGTCCATCCGGAGCCACTGACACTGCACTCGATAGGTCGACCGCTGCGGCCTGTGGACCGTTGCCAATCGGGCCAATTTTGAGGCCCGGCGTGTGTGAATCGGAGTCGTTGTGCGGCACGTCCACCGCCGTATCACATCCGGCAAGTAGGAGCCACGCACTTACGAGCACCATGGCTATGACAGCGCGGCCGCAGGGGCTTGCAGAGCGAAAATAATGCGTTCGATTAGTGGAAAACGAAGACGAAGATAAGACAGGGCGTAGCACAAGCACAGAGGGGTCATCTAACGGGGCAGCAACAGGGCGCCTGAACGAAATACCACTGATACAAACTCGGCGTGTCGTAATCTCTGTGCTACGCAATCTCGTACAGACGAGGACGCAGAAATGAACAGATGCAGAAGGGGAGTGCCCAGACGCACCCTATAATAGCCCCCCCCCGCAGATCTGCAAGTTCTGATTGTAACGAAGCTGTGAGTGGCACTTATCTCCAGGTGTCGGGAAGCGTCGACTGAGACCGTTCTGATCCGCAACTCTATTTCCCACGTTTTCCCTCCAAAATCCAAAATCGAACATCCAAAATCGAACATCCAAAATCGAACATCCAAAATCGGTTACCGCCGCCAGAAGGCCGGGGTAAATACGATGAGCACGGTAATGATTTCGAGGCGTCCGGCCATCATCAGGAAGGAGAGGATCCACTTGCTGAGGGCCGGCAGGTGCGCGTAGTTTTCGGTGGGCCCCACGGTGCCCCAGCCGGGCCCGATGTTGCCCACACACGACATGGCCGCGCCGAGCGCGGTCCAGATGTCCTGGCCCAGCGCGGCCAGTGCGAGCGTGCCCAGAAAGAGCAGCAGGATGTACAGCATCACAAACAGCAGCACGTTGCGCATTACGGCGGGCGCAACGGGCTGTCCGTTGAGATGCGTACGCAGCACGGCCCGCGGATGCACCAGTTGCTTGAACTCGTTCAGGGCGTTCTTGGCAAGCACCACATGGCGCATCACCTTTACGCCGCCGCCCGTGGAGCCCGCCATGCCGCCACAGAAGAAGAGCAGAAAGATCACGCCCACGGCCAACGGCGGCCACATCTCGTAGTCGGCGGTGCCAAATCCGGTGGAGGTGATGATGGCAACGGCCTGAAACACGCCGTATCGGAGTGCCTCGCCCAGCGAGTCGTAGCCTGCGAAGCTGGTCAGGGCTTCGGGGGCGGTGGGGAGCATCGCGCCCGAGACCGTCCATGTAGAAACGACGAGGAGCCCGGTGGCTGCGACAATAATGCCGAGATAGGCACGCAGCTCGGTATCCCGCCAAACGGAAAGCGCCTGTCCGCGCAGCATGCGAAAGTGCAGGGCAAAGTTCATCCCAGCCAGAATCATAAACAGCGTAATGACGCTGTCGACGTAGGCGGAGTCGAAGTCGGCCACCGAGCCGTTTTTGGTGGAGAAGCCGCCGGTGGCCATGGTGGCAAAGGCGTGGTTGACGGCGTCGAAGCTGCTCATGGCCGGCAGCAGGAGCACCACCTGCACGGCGGTAATGCCCACGTACACGAGCCACAGGCGGCGGGCCGTTTCGCGCACGCGGGGCGTGAGCTTGTCGGCTGAGGGGCCAGGCACCTCGGCACGGTAGAGCTGAAAGCCGCCGACGCCCAGAATGGGCAAGATTGCCAGGGTAAGCAGAATGATGCCCATGCCGCCAATCCAGTGCGTAAGGCTGCGCCAGAACAGAAAGGCGTGCGGCATAGCCTCAATATCCATGTTGCCCCCGCCGCCAAAGATGGTGGCGCCGGTGGTGGTAAAGCCGCTCATGGTTTCGAAGAACGCATCGGTATAGGTGGGCAGCACGCCGCTCATGACAAACGGGAGCGCGCCCACCAGTGAGAGCACCACCCACGACAGTGCTACAATGACGAATCCCTCGCGGATACCCACATCTTGGTCTTGAGGAGCTCGGCCGCCAAGTCCAAACCAGAGCGCTCCGCCGACACTGAGCGCGCCCAGCGCTGTCAGGCCAAAGCTCCACCATACGGTTTCGCCGTATCCCAGGGCGATTCCGGCAGGTGCAAGCAGCGCTGCCCCCACAAAGAGCAGTAGGCCACCCAGCGTGCGGGCAATGGCCGTCCAATGTATCGTCATAGCAAAAGGAGTAACAACCAGCAAGAACGGGAGAGGCAGACTGTAACAAGGCTACGTGCCAAAGAGCTTTTCAATGCGATGCGCTGATGTTGGGAGCACGAAAACAATGACCCGGTCGTTGGCCTGGATGTGCGTATCGCCGGTTGCGATTTCAGTGGAACCATTTTCGGGATTCACAGCAGCCACAAGCATATCGTCTGGCAGATCAAGGGCGTGCAGTGGGGCACGTGTAATTGGCGCTCCGGGTGAGGCGTACGCTTCGAGAATTTCGGCGTTGAGTCCGTGCACCGTAGCTACGCTGAGCACATGCTGGCCGCGAAAAAAGCGCTGTACCTCTTGCGATACAGCCAGTTTTGTACTTATGGCTGCATCAAGCCCCAGCTGCTCACTCATGGGGATGTATGCGACCTTCGAGAGCTGCGCAACGGTTTTATGCACGCCATACTCTTTCGCCATGAGGCACGTCACGAGGTTAGCCTCTTCCTTATCAGAAACAGCTACAAACGCATCCATATTCTTGAGCCCTTCTTCCACGAGCAACTCCACATCGGTCGTGTCGCCCTGAAGAACAAGCACATCGGGAAGTTCGGCGGCCAACTGGGCTGCACGGTCGGCATCGGGTTCAACGAGTTTGATGCGGCAATCGGGGCATTCCTCCACGATGCGTCGCGCTGTACTCCTACCTACGCGGTTGCCTCCAGCAATCATAATGTGGCGGATGCGCACATCTTTCTTCCCTAAAAGCTTCGTAACAGACGAGACACAGCTCGGGTGCGTCATGATAAACAGGTGGTCGTCAGGCTGAATACGCTCCGCGCCATCGGGCAGAATAGTGATGTGATTGCGCATAATGGCCTTTACGCGGAAGTCGACCTCGGACTCCATCTCGATCAACTCTTTCATGCTGACCCCGACCACCTCGCTACCGGGGTCGATGCGCATGCCGAGGAGTTGCAAGTTGCCATTGCAGAAGGTAAGCACCTCGGAGGCACTGGCCCGCTGGATGAGACGCACCACTTCAGCGGCAGCGGCTTCTTCGGGGTGAATGGCCAGGTCGATGCCGAAGTCTTTTGTGCTTAGCACAGACTGCTCGCGCTCAGCCTCGCTTGTGCGCGTGCGGGCAATGGTGGTGGGTACACCCAGGCGATCGGCCATCATGCACGCCACCAGGTTCACTTCGTCGACAGCAGTAACGGCTACGACCATGTTGGCTTCATGAATCCGGGCATCCTCCAGCACGCTTGCGGAAGTGCCGTTGCCCTGTACCGTCATCACGTCAAGCTTGCGGTGCACGCGCTGCAGCACGTCGGCATCGTTGTCGACTACAAACACGTCGTGCTGCTCCTCCGACAGCATCCGGGCGACATCAAAGCCGACTTCGCCAGCACCAATTACAACGATACGCATGCGTACTCAAGAATATGAGTCAGGTAATTCAAAAAGTACCCAAACGTAACTATAAGCACCCTGGAAATGCAACGGATTCCCCACGAAAACTGGAGGAGCGGTTGCAACAATTACGCCCATGGAGCCTCTGCCAGAAGAGATCGTATTGCTATTTCCGCGCCCTCGTATTTGTTGTTTCTATTTTGTCTGCTATGTTTGGATCATTGTCAACACGCGCTGTGCTCAAAAGCCTGGGGATAGGCGTTGTCCTTGCCATCCTTACACTCGTCGGCCTGTCGCAAGCCGGAGTTGTTTCCGTAATGGGCAGCGACCTGCCTACGATTACCGTGTATCAGAGTCCAACCTGCAACTGCTGCGGAAAATGGGTGCAGCATTTGGAGGAAGAGGGCTTCACCGTCGAATCGGAGATGCGCCAGGATATGGGCAGCGTGAAGCAGCAAGCGGGCGTGCCGCAGCAGCTCGGCTCATGCCACACGGCCATTGTGGGCGATTATGTCGTTGAGGGCCATGTGCCTGCCGATGACATCAAGCAACTGCTAAGCAACGCGCCTGAGGGCATTCAGGGCCTCACCGTGCCCGGTATGCCGGTCGGTTCGCCAGGGATGGAGCAAGGGGACCGCCTTGACCCGTACGACGTGCTTGCCTTCACCAGCGACGGTGCCACGCGCGTAGTAGCCAGCTACGGGGAGTAGCCCGCAGGCCGCCCTACTCGGCGGTGTCCTACCCGGCGGATCGAGGCTACTGCTCTGTCACACGTGATTCACAGGGTATCCCATTTTATAGTCATCCCGGACAATCCCGACCGCCGTCGGGAGCTGATCCGGGATCTTTTGTGACCTTTCATGCCAATCATTCGCCCACGCTACCCAACCATTGACCTGTGACACACCACTACACGCAAACGGCGAACATACGCGGACGGAAGCGCTCTGCGCATCCATTCTCGCAGCGCGCCCCTTTCTCGTATGGCCTGTCATCTGCGCCGCAATGGGGCGCATGATGTTTCCATCCGCTGGCATGAGGTTGCTGCCCTACGGTCTCGTGCTTTCTTTGAGGAGCGCTCCTGCAGTGCTACAACCGGATTTGGTATCACGCATCCCTTGTCGTATCCATTTGGAACCGCTTTTATCTGCCTATGCAACCGATTTCTCTTGCCGAACGCACCGACGCCCTCAAGCAAAGCGATATCCGCGCCGTTACCCAGCAGGTCAATGCCGTTGATGGCATCAACCTGGGGCAGGGCATCTGCGACCTGCCCACGCCCGAGCCTATCCGCGAACGCACCCGGCAGGCCATCACCGAGGACCGATCCATCTATTCGCATTACGCGGGCATTGCCCCGCTGCGGCAGGCGATTCTGGAGAAGGCGCAATCCTACAACGATCTGCCCGCGACCGACATCGACGAGGTGATGGTAAGCGTGGGCTCAACCGGGGCATTCGTCACCGCTGCAATGGCGCTTCTGGAGGCGGGCGACGAAGTCATTCTCTTTGAGCCGTTCTACGGCTACCACCGCAACATTCTGGAGCTTACGGGCGCTACGATTCGCTACGTGCCGCTGGGCGGGCCCGGCGATACGCTCGATGCCGAGGTCCTGCAGCACGTCATCAACGAGAATACCAAAGCCGTCATCGTGACTACGCCCGTGAATCCAAGCGGCAAGGTGTGGGCACGGCATGAACTGGAGACGCTGCTCGATCTGATGGAGCAGCACAATCTCGTGGCGATTACCGACGAGATCTACGAATACATGCTCTACGACGACCACGAGCATGTGTCGCTGGCCTCGCTTCCGGGCGCGTACGAGCGGACGATTACGCTGTCGGGCTTCTCGAAGTCATACAACGTAACGGGCTGGCGCATGGGATACGCTGTGGCCCCGCCGCATCTGATTGAAAAGATGGGCCTGCTCAACGACCTGTTCTACATCTGTGCGCCGCGTCCGCTGCAACACGGTCTGCTGGCCGCGCTGGAGGAGTTGGGCGATGACTACATTGCGCAGATGCAAGCCGACTATGCCGCCCGCCGCCAGATGCTGTGCGAGACGCTGCAGGCCATCGGGTTCGATGTGCCGTGGCCCGAGGGCGCGTACTACGTGCTGGCCGACTTTGCCCCGCTGCAAGCCACGCACGACGGCTTCGAGGATGACAAAGCGGCCTGCCACACGCTTGTGCAAGAGGCGCACGTGGCCAGCGTACCCGGGGGCTCGTTCTACCAGTATCCCGAAGATGGGCGCACTAAGCTGCGCTTCTGTTTTGCCAAAGAACTGCCTATTCTGGAGAAAGCCTGCAACCAACTCCGCACGGCGCTGATGTAGTGCGTTGGGTGAGCGCGTTGGAGCAAAAGTGCGTAAGGGAGGCAACGGTCGACCTTCACCCTGCATACATGGATGCAACAAGGTCGAATGCGCCCCAACGGACGCACGGACTGGGCGTTGCAAGGCACTGAATTGTATCCATCGTAACCAAGCCGGATTCTGTTATGGCGACTGACCGTATTGCATTTATCCTCACCAGTCATAGCGAACTGGGCGACACCGGCAACAAGACCGGGTACTTCCTCTCCGAAGTCGCGCATCCGTACCACGTGCTGCGTGATGCTGGATTCGAGATCGACTTTATCAGCCCGCAGGGCGGCGACGTGCCCATGGATCCGTCGAGCCATGACCTTGAGGATCCTGCCAATGCTGCGTTCTTGGATGACGAGACTGTACAAGAGGCACTGCAGCAGACCAAAGCGGCGGCCAACGCCAATGCCGACGACTACGATGCCATCTACTTTGCTGGCGGCCACGGCACCGTGTGGGACTTTCCCGGAAACAAGGACTTGGCCGCGCTTACCACAGCCATCTACGAAAACGACGGTGCTGTGGGCGCAGTTTGCCACGGTCCCTCGGGACTCGTAAACGTGACACTCTCCGACGGCTCGCACCTCGTAGACGGCAAGCGCGTGGCGTGCTTCACCGACAGCGAAGAGCGCGCGATGGAGCTTGACAATGTGGTTCCTTTTCTGCTGCAAAGCACGCTCGAAGAGCGCGGCGCTACCGTCGAAACTGCCGACGACTTTGAGCCGCAGGTCGTCATCGACGGGCGCCTGGTCACCGGCCAGAATCCGGCCTCGGCCACCGGCGTGGGCGAAGGCCTCATTCAGGTGCTGAAAGGTACGCCCACCGCGGCGTAACAGACATCTGATTCGTATTGATATGCAGCGCCCCGTTGGCTTAGTGCCCGCGGGGCGCGTTTTTTTGATGCGGTGTGGCGGCGCTAACCTCAAACAGGCTCTGAAACCCGGACCTGTATGCGTCAGTGCAGGACGTGATACAGAATCCGCTGTTTTGGTCGTCAGATACGCCGTGCTATGCGCTCCCGATACGTATTCTCTCTTCTGGCTGGGCTCTTCCTACTCGCCACGGGGGGATGCACTGAAGCACCGGACCCTGCCACCACGGCGGCCTCCGAAACAAACCGCCAACTCTCGGCCTCCCTTGCGCTCGATGACACGTATCTGACAAGCGACCGCTGGGACCAGGGCGAAGCCGAGTTTGCTTTTTACGAAGCAACACGCACCCATACCGCCTACGACGAAGCCGACGAACATTCGTTTATGGTAGGCAGCTTCACCGTTAAACACGCCTACGATCCGAACGCGCAAACGAAAGCCACAGACGAGGACGACGGCGTATCCGCCTTTAAGTCGGCGCTCTTCTATCGGTTTGAGAGCGGGTCGTACGAGTACCGGCGTAGCTACGTGAGCAACGTGAGGCAGCGCGATCTGCGTCCGTTCAAGCAGTCGTTTACCAGCTTCGACTGGTGCTCGAACCAGTACCGCGAACTGTCAATTTCGGACGACGATACCGTGGACTACTGGATGCGTAGCGACGACTATGGCAACGACACGGGATCGTTTGGCTATCAGACAGGCGGCTACACCACCGCACAGATGCCGCTCTTCATCCGCAGCCTCGACATCGACGATCGCACCGAGCATCTCTTCTACCGCATGACTGCCGATGGCAACTACGTACGCAGCCAGGCCGCGTTTATCCGCACCGACTCGGTTACGGTGGAGTCCGGCACGTATCCCGCCGAGCGCATTACGGTGACGTACGAAGAGCCCGTGCCTTCTATGGTTGCCGAGCACGACGTGACGCAGGCCATCTACTGGCGTCACACCGGCGACGACCGCCGCCTGCTGCGCATTCAGGAGCGCAACGATGAGGCGTCTTACACCATGAATCTGGTTGAACACCTGTGGTCAGCCTACTGGAGCGAGAACCTGTGGGATGAGGTTGAACGCATCAGCGAACGCCCGTAGTGCTCTGTCAACCCTCATTTTGATGGTTCCCCTGCAATCATTCGCTAACGAAGCCTGTCATGGTGAGCGGAAGGCGACGGAGGAGCCGAGAGTCGAACCATCTCCTTGGCGTTTAGAAGATACGGCGGGACAGGGAATCCTGCCCACCTCGGGGGAGATCTTTCTATAAGTATTAATTAAGTTTTAAATATAACTAAACCTATATTATTGTTGTATTATGTCAAGAAGGCCAAATTGTGTCAATGGGCTATCCACTTCGCTCAAGTTATATTAGTCTGAACTAAGC
>NZ_JAWOAR010000230.1:0-12364 GCF_046498435.1 Longimonas sp.
GGATAAGCTTGATGTGATCTTCATAGAGAATGTGGGCAACCTGGTGTGCCCTACGAATTTTGATCTGGGCGAAAACTCGAAGATCGCAGTGGTCAGTACCAGCGAAGGGGATGATAAGCCCATTAAATATCCCATGCTTTTCATGATGGCAGATGGATGAATACGTTTAGGAGTTACGCACTTGACCCGAGGGGCGCCATTTCCTGCCTGTGAACGGGGCGGAGCCCCTAAACGACGGCGTCACGAGGCAGAGCCTCGCGACGAGATGACATTCGTAAGCTGCAACTGCGTACGTCCTGACGTTCTTGCAGAAGACGCGCTTGCGCCATCTATGCAGGAGCTGATCGAATCTCTGCAACGAGCATGCCACCGCTGCGAAACTCCCTTCTTCGTAATCGGTGCGTGGGCTCGAGATCTTCACTTGGAGCACAGACATGGCATCAGATTGCGTCGCCGTACCCGAGACACAGATGTGGCGTTCGCTGTCGCACATTGGGATATGTATAACGAGGTCCGAAATGTGCTAATAGACGAGTTTGGCTTTGAAAAAGGGACCCAGGCCGAACGCCTTGTCGCTCCACAGGACGGACATCCGGTTGATCTCGTACCGTTCGGTAGTATCGAGGATGATAACCACACGCTGACGTGGCCGCCCCATCATGACCGTGCAATGTCTACGCTCGGGTTACGAGAGGCTGAGCAGACGGCTGACACATTTGCGCTTGGTAAGCGGGGCTTCTCGTTCCGGGTCGCTTCGCTTCCTGCTCTTAGCATACTCAAGCTGATCGCTTGGTCGGAGCAACCGCATAAAAGAGAGAAAGACGCCATCGATTTTGCCAGTGTGCTTCGCCATTACTACGACATCAACAAAGAGCGCGTGATAGATGAGCATCTTGACTTGCTTCGTGAGCCCGACGTTGATGAACGGATCGTATCGGCTCGGCTTCTTGGACGTGATATGGTCTCTGTGCTTGAAATCTCGTCAGTGCTTGCAAGCGCGACCATTGGTATCTTGAATCAGCAAACGCATGACGTTAAAAACAGCCTGTTAGCTGACCAAATGGCTGGAATTAAGCTGCCAACGCAAGACCAGCCGATGGTAAAGCGACTTGTTCAGCAGCTAAAAGCCATGCGCCAAGAGATTCAAGCCGCACTAAATAGCAGATAGAGGAAGCATCGCCCTCATGTACGCTTCGCCCCGATCTTTGCGCAAAACGGACGCACCGCGCTTCCGTTCGTGCCAGGCAGCATATACCTTGAAGAACCTACCTGCCGTCCGCACTGAAAACCGCCGTTGCCTTCCTGCACCCCATGCCCGACTTGTTCGACGCCCCGAACACCGATCGCACCAAAAAATTCGTGACCATCTCCGGCAACATCGGCGCCGGAAAAAGCTCGCTCACCGACATCCTAAGCTCCTATTTCGGCTGGGAAGCCTTCTACGAAAACGTTGACGACAACCCCTATCTCGACGACTTCTACGACGACATGCGCCGCTGGTCGTTTAACCTGCAAGTCTTCTTCCTGTCCAGCCGTTTCCACCACCAGCGCCGCATCGAAGAATCCGACCAGTCCGTCGTGCAAGACCGCTCCATCTACGAGGATGCCGAAATCTTTGCGCGCAACCTCTACGAAATGAATCTGATGAGCGAGCGCGACTACAAAAACTACACGGAGCTCTTTAGCATCATGACCTCGTACTTGCAGCCACCCTCGCTGCTCGTTTACCTGAAAGCCTCCGTCCCCACACTGGTCGATCACATCCAGATGCGGGGGCGCAACTTCGAATCCACCATCCGCATCGACTACCTGGAGCGCCTGCAGAAGCACTACACCCACTGGATCGAAAACTACGACCGCGGCCCCAAGATGATCGTCGATGTCGATGAGGTCGATTTCGTCAATAACGACGCCGACCGCCGCCAGGTCGTCAGCCAAATCGAGAGCCGCCTCTACGGACTCTTCCCCGACGAGTGATGCTATTTCTTTGCTTGGCGTGGATGCAGCGTACAAAAGCACCCGGCATACCGCACACGTCGGGTATAGGGGGATGCGCAGTCATCGTGCTCGTTAGCCTGCTCGTTCTGGATTCCGCCTACTCAGCGCGGCCCCAGAACGAGGTCGCACGCGTCACAGATCTCGCCCCGACCGAAATTAGATCAGCCGCCCACCACGCTGTCCCCGACACCACAGACACCCCTCCTGCCGACACAACAGAGGCCGATACCACAGATACACCCCGTTCAGATTCGCTGGCTGCCGACACAACCGAGGCCGAGCCATCTACCGCCGACACGGCTGCCGAAGCGCCTCAATCTCCCATATCGCTGTTGCCGACCGTGCCGGCCCGCATGCTGGCCGATACGGTGCTGTACCGGCGGGCCCATGCAAGCATGCCAGAGACCCTGGGCGAAGTCCCCAGCAGCTTCGTCTATCACCTGGGTCCCGAGGGCTGGCCGCACGGCTGGTCGCGATACGGATTGCCCCCGCATCGTACCGACTACTGGCTCAACGATCGGCGCTATGTCGATCCTATCACACAGCAGCCGCGCCACGATCTGGTGCCCATGCTCTTTGCCACCCGTCCGAGCACCGAGGTGCCCGCCGGGCGCAGCGGGGCACTTGGATTGGCGCAGCAGTGGCGCTTCTTTACGCCCGACCGTCCGCTCACCGAACTGCACTACCGCCGAGGTGGCGGCGATCTGCAAGCCGTTGAAATCGTACACACGCAGGGGCGTCCGGTGGCATGGCTGGGCGCGCCCGCCCGTTTTGCTGCCACATTTGGCTACGGCGGCCGCTCCACCGCCGACACGTACGCCAGTAGCGAGATCGATTTAGAACGGCAGGTATTGCTGCGCATCCGTTACCAACAAGACCGGTGGGGACTCGATCTGACCAACTATTCGGTGCGGCATCGCGTGGAAACGCACGGTGGGGTCGAACCGATCACAGACGGGGTGCCGGCTACCGTCTTTGCCCCCGAGGCCGCTAACGTGCGGGCCCCCGGGCAGCGGCAAACCATCCGGAACGACCTGGCCCTGCGCCTACGTGGAGTTTGGACGGAGCGCCTGCCCGCAACCCAGGTATCGGCGGGGTGGACCTCTAACACCTTCGATGTGCAGGGGCTCAACCAGACGCGCACGCTGCGCTCGCATGTGCTCACCACCACGCTGCGTCAGCCGGTGCATTGGCGTGCCCACCGGGTCGAGGCAATGGCATATGCCGAACATCACCCGGCCCCAACAGACACGTTGGCCACCGCTACGCCCGCTCTAACGAGCCTCCAGGCCGGTGTGCGCGATTCGCTCACGTGGCGTGGCACCACGCTGCACGCAGCGGCCTACATGCATCATCACACCAACCACGGCGTGTACCCAAGTGCACGGCTGCAAGCCGAACGCCCGCTTGGGCCTCTTACCGCAGAAATGCGTCTTGCCAGTACGGCGCGGCCCAGCTCACGGCTCGAAGCCTACGGATCTGCAGGACTCGTAACCCCGCTCGATCATCCCGTGTTAACCCGCACGCACCGGGCACATCTTAGCCTCCAGCATACATGGCGCACACTCAATGGCCGAGTAGAAGCCTTTGGACACCGGACCGAGCGAGCCGTCGATGCCGAACGCGGGTCCGATCCGCTCGGTAGCACCATTCGGGAGATTCCGGGCTTCGTCGATGTGGGCGGTGTGTCGGCGCGTGTACGGTGGCGCTACGCTGCCGAGCGTGGGTTGTATGCGGTGCTTCAGGGCACCGCGTTGCAGGCACGTGCCGGAGCCGGTGCGTCGCTGCGCCAGCAGTACGCTGCCAGTGTGCCCGACGCCTACGGGCGCGGACGCCTGGGCGCGCGCTTCGTGCTGTTTCAGGATCTGGACATCGACCTCTACGCTGAAGCCTATGGGTGGAGCGACTTCCAGAGCCGGTGGTTTCATGCTCTAACCGGTCAACTTACGCTTCCTGCATTGAGCGAACCCGCCACGCCCGGCACGCCCCTAACGCGCTCGCCCGATGGGGTCGTAAACGTGCATGTTGAGGCCGACTTGCGCGGAGCCGAACTGATGCTCTCGTTTGAAAACGCCCTTGCGGGTACCAACATAACGCCCGGTACATACGTTGTGCCTACATACCCGCTTCCGGGCCAGCGCTTCCGCTTCAGCATCCACTGGCCGCTGTTTGATTAGGCGCTTGGACTGGCGGGTGATACGCAGGGAAGCCCCCCGCTGCACGACAGGGCTGCACAACAGGAACCGATGCAAAAGGAGGTCTACCGAAAAGGAGGTCTACCGAACCGCACAATTGCTCCAGGGGTACATGAAGGGCCCCCGCGCATTACATCGACCCACTGCATGAGTGACACGCAATCAGCATCCACCTCCGAGGAACCGTCCGACGCCTCCTCGAGAGAAGCCTCGACGGCTCCGCCAGATCGTGACACCCGGTTGAGTGATGCCGTACGTCGCACAGCGCCGCTGACGATCGACGATCGGGATGAGGCCACGTCGGATGCTGTTGGGCCCCGTGGGCGGATTGCGCGAGCGGTGTTGTCATGGAAGCAACACATGCAAACCGTTGCCCTCTACTACCTGTACGGGCTGGTTCAGGAGCTCCAGAAGAAAGATATCATTCTGTGGGCGCAAGCCATTGCGTTTAAAGTGCTTATCACGATAGTGCCCATTCTTATTTTGGGCACGGGTCTGCTGGGACGTATACTGCGCGGCGACGCGGCCTTTGGAGCTGTGATGCGCGTGGTTCGCGAGTTCCTGCCGGTTACCTACGAGGACGAAGTCATCACGTTTTTGACGCAACTTCAGGATGCGAGCGGTACGGTGATCGGGCTGGGGGGCGTCGGGCTGTTTCTCTCGGCCTTTTCGCTGTTCATTACGCTTCGCATTGCCGTGCGTAATGCGTTTGCCCAGACCTGGCATGAAGGGCGCACTATCCTAAAGGGCTACCTGTTCGACATCCGTATGGTTGGACAAGTGGGCTTGCTGTTTCTGGTGACTATTTTGCTTTCGTTTTTGGCGACCTCGCAACTGAGTGCCGATACGCTTATTGCCTGGGGCATTGATGCGAAGTGGTTGCTGCGGCTGCTGCGGGCCCTGGCCGGTGGACTGGCGCTCGTGCTGCCGTTCTTGATTACTACGGCCATGTTCTTTCAACTGTACTATCTGGTGCCGCTTCCGCACCCGCGCAGACGGAGCGCTCTGGTCGGAGCAGGGCTGGCAGCAGGCATTTGGGAGGTCCTCAAGTATGCGTTCACCTACTACGCCGTGTACGTTGGCCAGTTTGAGCGCTATGCCATTGGATCGGAGAGTTTTTCAGCGCTGGGCAATACCTTTGGACTAATGGTTGCCTTCGTGTTCTGGGTCTATTTTTCAGGAATCGTGTTCATGGTTGGTGCGGTAGTGGCCTCGCTACATGAGCATCGACATGTTATGGCGGGCCGTACGGCCAAACCACTGAATGGCCCCGGGCAGTAGTGCTGTGTCAACCCTCATTTTGATGGTTGCCCTGTAATCACCCTCCCACGAAGCCTGTCATGGTGAGCGCAGTCCCACCCCCTGTGGCTCCGACCGCTGTTGGAGGAACCATCTCCTTGGTGTTCAGAAGATACGGCGGGACAGAGGCCCTGCCAACCTTGGGGGAGATCTTTATTCACTGCGTTCATCAGTCGCTTCGCTCGTGTCGGGACTCCACACCTGCTAGGCGCAGTTGCTTCGCTCAAGATGACAGCATACGAATGGGGAACCTTACAACCCGAACATTCAGGTGTGACACAGCAGTAGCACTCGGTACAGTCGCCTCTGCTATCATAGCATCTGCGTTTAGCAGGAGCCGTTCGGGGCGGCACGGCACGCGTACCCATCTCGGCTCGATCTACAGAATGACCGTTCACACTGCACTACGCTACATGAAGTGGTTGGATATGGTGAGGAAGCTGCAAATCGGCACTGTGGGAGGGCTGCTGGCTGGGTGCATCGTGGTCATGCTTCTCGGCACACCATCTAACAGCCACGCCCAAGACCCGCTCGTCTTGGTAAACAGCGACACACAGGTCCGGAGCATTGACTTTCGGTTTGTGGGGAGCCAGACGTTCGATCCCGACCGGTTGCGGCGGCGCATGGCTACGCAAGCTCCCACCGGTTGGGATCGCTGGAAGCGCCGCCTGCCGCTGCTTCAGCCTACGCCCCGCTTATTCGATCCGCTCACCTTTCAGCGCGATATTGCGCGGCTGCGGGCCTTCTACCGAAACAACGGCTTCCCCGCACCCAGCATCGACTACCCCGCCACGCAGTTCAACGCCGAAGAAAACCGCATTCGCCTGGTCATTACCATCAACGAAGGCGAACCACTGCGCATCCAAGACGCACTCTTTTTGGATGCGGAAGGCGAGCGCTACGCGGTCGAGGCGTTTGCGTCAGACATGAAAGCCGACTGGCGGGCCTTTCAAGACGAAACGGTGGTGGAGGTAGGAAGCCGCTACACCGAGTTTAAACGCTCGCAGGTCGAAGACGATGTGGCCCGGTGGCTGCGCAACCAGGGGTACGCCTTTGCCCGTGTCACCTCCAGCGTAGATACCGACACCGAAGCCCGTACGGCCGATCTGAGCTTCTTTGTGGACCCGGGACCGCAAACACGCATCGATAGCATCGAAATCAGCGGCAACTCCTCGGTGGAACGCCGCGTGGTTGAGCGCAGCCTGCCGTTTGAACGGGGCGACGTGTTCTCGGCCGATGCGCTCTCTGAAGGTCAGCGTAACCTGTTTAATTTGAACCTCTTCCGGGTAGCACTGGCTGATGTCCCCGACCAGCCCCGCGACTCGCTCGTAACGGTGCGCTACCGCGTTCGCGAGGCCAACATGCGTACGCTGGCGGGCGAGGTTGGATACGGCACAGCCGTAGGCATGACCGCAGAAGGCCGCTGGAGCCACCGCAACTTTTTCGGGAACGCACGCACCTTTACCGCCAGCGCAGTCGCTGAAACGGGCTACCCAGACGATGCACGGTTCCTGCCAGCATTCCTGGCTGGCACGGGCGGAAGCACTGTCACCGAGCGGCGCTTCCGGGCCGGGGTGCTGCTGCGCGAACCCTACATTTGGGGGCCCAACCTGTCCGCCTCGGTCGAACCCTTCGGCGAAATCCGCCGCAACCCGCGCCTGCCCGGCGTGTCGCGAGAAGGCATAGGCATCAACGAAACCACGATCGGATTTGACACACGCCTGTCGTACGAAATCCTTTCGTTTCGCAACGTCACGCTACAGCACAGCCTGCAACGCCGCCGCCAGTTCGTACCCCGCGAACTGCAATCGGGCGATGTCACCGACCCCGAAGCACCACTCGAAACCATCGGGACGGGCGGCTTTAACCGCAGCATATTTACGCTTTCGGCTAACCTGGGCCGGACCGACGACTACGTAAACCCCTCGGTCGGATTCCTGGTGCGCCCCACCGCCGAAGTGGCCGGTGCGCTGATTCCGTCGGGCATGCAGTACGGAAAGCTGGCCCTCGAACTGACCGGCTACCAGCCGCTTACGTCATCGACTGACCTGGCTGCGCGGCTCTTCGTGGGGCGTGTGTTTCCCTTTGGTGAAAGCCGCAGCGCCCTCGAATCCGACCCCTCGCTGCGTAACTCCGTCTTTCGGAACCGATTCAACGACGTACTCTTCTACGCTGGCGGAGGAACCGACCTGCGCGGGTGGCCGCTCAACCAGGCGGGCGGAAAGTTTATCAATACGACGGATGTTGATGGTACCACGTCGCTGCTCGCACCCATTGGGGGCACCTCGAAAGCCGCAGTGAACACCGAATTGCGGCTGCCCTTTCCGGGCCTGGGATCTGAGTGGCGTACAGCCGTCTTTGTGGATGCCGCAGTCCTTGACGTCAACGGATTCTCGCTCGTACCCTCTCCGCCCAGCGACACGTTCAGCCGGTTTCCGACCGCCACGGGTGAACTTCGCGTTGGTGCCGGAGCGGGTGTGCGCTACGAAACCCCATTCGGGTTCCTGCGCTTTGACATAGCCGTGCCGCTTAACCCCGATCCGCTCGATGTGCGCGATCCGGAGGACGTCAGCGATGCCATTCGTAACGACCGGCCTCCAACGTCCGTATCGCCCACCTTTACGCGGCAGTTCCGACTGCACTTGGGCATTGGGCGGGCGTTCTGATACGCTTGCACGGCGCTGCCTGCTTGTGTTTCTCTCTCATGGTTAGACGTTTCCCCTGCTCGTGACTGATTCGGATGCTTCGTCCTCTGCTGATACACCGTCCCGTTCGGTGAGGTATCGTGTTGTGCGTGGCACCGGCGTAGCGCTGGCCGTGCTGCTGGGGCTGCTGCTTGGCGCGTTGCTGTTGCTGCAAACCGAATGGGGAGCCACCCGTGTGGCGCAGTGGGCTGCCGAGCAGTTCAATCCGATAGAGGGCACTACCCTGACGGTGGAGCGCGCCGCTGGCTCCTGGCTGGGCGGCCTCACGCTCTACGACGTGATGCTGACACGGAACGAGACGCCCGATAACGAGACAGCGACTTCCCATGCTGAACCCGCGGATTCGATCCGTGCGGATTCGGTACGAACTCACAACGACCGCTCGGCCGGACCGGCATTTCAGGCGGCTGAAGCACGTCCCGAGCGTCTGGCTACCATCGACACGCTTGCTGTAGGATACCGGCTGCCTGCGCTGCTAAGCGGTACGCTGCATCTTACGCGCCTACATGTTGGGGGCCCGGCGGTATATGCCACGCAAACGGCGGATAGCACCTGGAACTGGACCGAGGTGCTGGAGCCCTGGCTCGACGCAACACCCGACGAAGAGCCCGAGGTCGAGAGCGATCCGCTCCGTATCCAATTGGACCATGCCCAGGTGTCGCGGGGCTACGCTGAAATTGCGTTCGGGGGGGGCGCGTCCGACTCAACGGCCTACATCGATCCGCTTACCCTCAACATGCGCAACGTAACGGTGGGTGAAACAGTGGAGGCCGCTCTCGACACGCTCGACGTGCGCGGCGAACTGCCCGACAATCGCCCCACCCCGTTCACCCTATCTGCTGGAGGCACGCTTACCCCCGAGGCGCTCACCCTGCGGTCTATGCAGGTGGATGCGCCGCGCAGCCGCCTACGGAGCCAGGGAACGCTTCAGTTTGCTACCGATCCGCTCACGGTGCCCGTCGATACGCTCGCCACCACCCCCGATGCGGCCCTCGCCGACGCGGCGTTCACGGTGCAGGCCGACTCGCTGGCCATCGCCGATCTGGTGCCGTTTGTGCCTGGTCTGGCGCCCGCTGCCGATGAGGTGCATCGCTTTACGCTTGATATTACGCAGCAGGCAGAGCGCTGGCGTCTGCGTGGCGATGGCGCGGTGAACAACGGCGGTACGTGGGAGGGCACGGCATCGGCCCGCCTGCCCGGGCGCGATTCGCTGCACTACGCCGCCGACCTGGCCATCAACCAGTACCGCACGCAGCTGATGGGCACTCCCACGCGCGTAAACGCCACGCTCCAGGCCGATCTGAGCGGGGCAACGCACGAGACGCTGGATGGGACGGCCCAGTTTACCATGCGCGATACCCGCGTTGCACCGGTTGCTATCGACACCGTAGCCCTTACTGCAACAGCTGAATCAGGAACCGTGTCGTGGCAGAGCCAGGCGCGCGTCAACGAAACCGCGTTTCAGAGCAGCGGCACAGCGACTCCGTTTGCCGAGACCCCGACGTATGCCCTCACGGCCCGTGCCGATGATCTGGCCCTGCAACGCTGGCTTCCGGACGGCGACATGACGTCCGATCTGAATGCAGACCTGGAGATCGACGGCACCGGCTTCGACGCTGCCACGCGCTCGGTATCCGCCCAGCTTACGCTGCGTCCTTCTACGATAGATACGTGGGAGATCGACCGCGCCACCCTGGCGGCGACGCTGGACGGAACCGACGTGCAGTCTGAGTTCGACCTTGCTGTGCCAGGAGGGCGCATCAGCGGGGCGGGCCGCAGCACGCTCGATGGATCGGAGGCTTTTGCCCTGGAGCGACTGGAGACCGACGACTTTGACCTCAATGCGTTTCTGGGCGATGATACGTTGCCTCCGGCACGCATTACAGCCTCCATGCAGGCCGAGGGACAGGGCTTTACTCCGGCTACCATGCGGCTCGACGGCACAGCTGCCGTTACACGCACCAGCTACGGGCAGCTCCAGGTGGACACACTATCGACGACCTGGCGCCTGAGTGATGGTGCGCTTCAGACCGAAATGGAGGCGCAAGGCAATGCCGGACGCGCTGCCCTGCAAGCGCGTGCACGCCCCTTCGAGGCTCCACGCACTGTGACGCTCACCGAAGGGCGCTTTGACAATTTCGATATCGGGCCAGTTGTGCAGGATACGACGCAGCAGAGCACCTTAAACGGAACGATAACAGGCAGATGGAGGCAGCCCGAATCGGGTCCGTACACAGCAGAAGCCTCTCTGGAAATTGCGGATTCGCAGCTTAACGAGCAGTCCATTGAGCTGTTGGAGGCCACGGTTGATCTCGATGCCAACGAGCGCCTCAGCTTCGACACGCGTCTGCGCGTGCCGGGCGGATCTACCGCGCTTGCGGGCACGGCCCAGCCGTTTGCTGAGCGCCCCACGCTGTCGTTGACTGACGGACGCATCGAATCGCTCAACATTGGGGCCCTCCTGGGGATGCCAACGCTCGATACCGACCTCAACGGCACGCTCGCCTTTGAGGGCGGCGGGCGCACGCTAAACGACGTGTCGTTCGACGGACGCCTTGCTCTCTCCGATTCGCGGATCAACGAGGCCGCGCTGTCGGATGCCCGCTTGACGGCTCGGGCCGACACAGGACAGGTGGAGAGCACGCTCGATGCGCAGTTCGACCTGGGCGCACTCGGGGCCGACCTCACCGCACACCTGCCCGATTCAACCTATGCCCTAACCGTGCACGCCGATCAGTTCGATGGGGCGGCGCTTACGGGGCAAGATAGCCTCGATGCCGACCTCAGCGAACTGCGCGCCACGCTCAAGGGACGCGGTTGGACGCCGGAAACGGCGGAGTTTACCTCTACCCTCGATGCCAACGATGCGGTCTACGGTCCGTTTGAACTGAATCGCGCCACCTTGCGCGCTGCCTACACCGAAGGCAGCCTGACCCTCGATACGCTCCAGGTCAACTCAAATGTGTTAACAGCAAACGGGACCGGTACCGCCGCACTGCTCGCTTCCGATACGCCCTCCGACCTCTCTCTCGATGCCACCATGAAGTCGCTGGCTCCCGTGCAGGCGTGGACCGACATGCGCGTGCTTGCCGCCGACAGCTTGTATCTGTCGGGGCGCCTTCAAGGCCCTGCGGACCAGCTCCGCTTCAACGGGCAGGTCGAGGGCGAGAACGTGATTATTGACGATACCCGCATTGGGGAAACGGAAACCGTCATAGCAGGCGGGTTCGATGCAGAGCAGAGCCTCGATCGTCTGGAGGCACGCACCACCATGCAGTATTTGAATGCTATGGAGACGCCCATCGACAATGTGGAAGCACGGGGCACCTACCATGTGCGCGAGGGCATGACCTTTACCACAACCGTTGAGGTAGACGACACGCGCAGGGCACGACTCGACCTGTCGGGGCCGCCCCTGGGAGAGGCCTATCGTGCAACCATCGACCGCCTCGACCTGAACCTGGAGGGAAACGCCTGGACGCTGGATCAGCCCGCGCCCGTGGTGCAAGACGGAACGGCGTTTGAAATCAGCAACTTCCTGCTCACAGGAGCCGATCAGCAGGTTGCGCTGGATGGTCATATTGATACAGCAGGTACGCAAAACCTGGGGCTCACGCTTGAGAATGTGCAAGCCGACCCGTTTGCCAAACTAATGGATTTTGAGGGATTGGGCGGCCGCGTACATGGTACCCTCAATCTGACAGGACCCGCCCGTGCCCCCGAGGCCCAGGGGCGCCTGCGGGCTCGTGTGCAGAGCGAAGGCGCTGACGTGGGCACGCTCGATACCGAGATCACCTATGCGGATCTGGGGCTCGACATCGATGCGCGCCTTATGCATACCGACGGTAGCACGTTTACCATGGCAGGGACCTTCCCTATCGACCTGCGGCTCGATGCTCCGACGTCAGCCGATGTTATGGACACGCCCGTCGATCTACGCATCCAGGCCGACGCATTTGCGATGGACTGGCTGAATCCGTTCTTGGATCCGGCTGTCATGCAAGACCTTACAGGCCGCATCGAGGCTGATGCCCGCATTGCCGGCACGCGCACCGCGCCCGATGTGCAAGGCGAAGCCACCCTGAATGCGCTTAGCGTTGTGCTTACCGACTTAGAAAGCCGCTACCGCCAGGGGCGCGCCGAACTCGAATTGCGGGGTAATCGCAT